>DAIPYE010000026.1:19678-21936 GCA_036782915.1 Bacteroidota bacterium
TTTTCCCCCTACAGGATGGTATTTATATGATTCCTGGCAGCAATCCGGATACAGCTCTTATGGCAACGGAAATTTCAGTGCATACTTCTGTAATTTTTGCTGTACACAAATATATTTTGATCTGTGGTCGCCAGTTTTCACACTGTCAGAACCGGGTGATGTTCTTTCATTTGATGTTGCATATTCTCCACTCGGTGATTCAATCAGCAATTTAACTGACTATCTGATCATAAATTACTGGAATGATTCGACTTCTTCCTGGGAATATCTGACCACTTATGACAAAGATTCTCTTGCTACAGCTCCGCCATCAAGCTCTGCATTTTATCCAACAGCTGCTAAATGGAAAACAATTACAGTTTTATTGCCGGCTAATACATCGCAGTTACATTTTTATTCATACAGTCAATGCGGAAATAATATTTATCTGGATAATATAAAGGTCGGACTGCTGCCTGCAACAAATACAGTATATTTGTCTGAAAATTTTTCCGGATCATTTCCTCCTGCCGGGTGGAATACAGGCAATTACTGGATATATAATTCAGTCAGTGCATACGGAATTGGTAACGGGAGCGTAATGAGAGAGCTTAATAATTGCTACTACAACTCAAATGATTTTCTCACAACTCCGGTTTTTTCACCCGCAGGTTCAGGAGCACAGCTTATGTTTGATTACGCTTATGCGGCTTTTGATTACAGCTCTTTTGATAATCTTGAGATTTATGGTACTTCTGACGGAGGAAACAGTTTTGGTTTGATAACTACAATGTCAGGAGATCCTGCCACCGGAGAACTTCCAACAGCACCGGAAATTCAAAGTTACTTTACTCCTTCTAACTCCGAATGGGAAAGCAAAGTTGTAAGCATTCCGGCAGGTACTACACAGTTAAAATTTACAGTGACCAATGATTGTTCAAATAACCTTTATCTGGATAACTTCATCGTTCAGGACAGCATTCCAGTGAATTTATATGATGCAGCAGTTATGGCAGTGTTTACAAAATCAAAAGTACCGCTTTATTACGGAACTCCGGATACAATCAGCGCTGTGATTTATAACAATTCAAATAGCCTTATTTCTTTAAAAGCATTTCTGAATATAAACGGGTCAAGTGTTCATCTCGACTCTTTAATTTCAAATATACTGCCTTATGAATACAAGACAGTCAGTTTTAATCCATATAATTATTTCACTTATGGAAGTTCAGATGTTTCTGTCTATATAGAAAATGATATGGATAATTCAAATAATTTTAAAAGTGTTTCATCAAATGTAAATTACAATACATTCAGATATTCAGATACAGTCATAAATGGTACGATAAATTTTACACAGATTGGTTCATTTTTAAACAAGTACAGAGCTAACGGGCAAGTTGTTGTTACTAAAGTTAAAATGAATGTAGGTAATTCTGCTGATATAGCCGGACAAATGTATTACGGAGTTGTCCTCAATGAGAATGGAATCCTTGTGTCAAGATCAAATGGTTACATTTTAAAGTCATCAGACGCAAATACGCTTCTGACATTTAATGTTACAGATCCTTTCCCATATATTCTTGACAATTCTTACTTTTACGCCGGTATCGTCCAGACTGCTATTATGGGTGAAACTGATCCGCCTGTTCTGGGATTGAATTTTTACTCGGACAATAATGATGTATTGAGGCGTAATGCGAATTATTACGGATATGTTACTCCAATTGGATTCAATTTTAATCCGGTTGAGCAAAATAATTCTGCTTTTGACTTTGCAATAGAAACTGATACAGAGGGAAGGCATTTTGTTGATGTAGGTATTGCAGACGCCGGTTTAAAATATGATCAGTATTTCAGCACAAATACATTCACGCCTGTATGCAGAGTTTTTAATGCAGGTTATTCGACAACTACATTCACTGTAACAAGAGTTCATCCTTTGGGTGGTTATTCAAGTACAAAAACAGTTTCAAATCTTGCACCTGCTGCTTTTGCAACTGTAGTATTTGACCCATGGACATTTCCCACTACAAATATTGAACAGCCTGTAACTATTTATACAGGAAGTGTACCGGGTGATGGTAACTATTCAAATAATGCTTTAACAACAACCATTACTCCGAGAGTAGCAAAAGATCTATGCGTTTTATGGCAATCGGAAAAAGACCGCGACAGTATAGTAAGAGCAATAAATACTGACGGCAGATATATAAATAATTTCGATACAGTCAGGATAAATTATACCGGTTCTCTCAGACCATGGAAAAATGTTTATT
>DAIPYE010000026.1:21946-23575 GCA_036782915.1 Bacteroidota bacterium
TGAAAAACGGAGCAGATTATACACCCTGGTTAAGAGATTCGATGAAAACATTTCTGGATAATTCAACTTCTATTAATAAAAAATCACTGATGATCTTTTCTGATTACTTATCAAATAATGATCAACTGGGAGTCAATAAAACACCTGAGGATACTGTTTTTTACAGACAATATCTTAAATCTAAATATATAAGTTATGACTGGGCAGGTAATATTCCATTGAGCGGAAGAAGATTCAAAGGAATTGGTGATTTTTCGGGAATAATGCAGGATTCTTTGTATTTAGGTAACGGAAACAGACCGGGTTTAATCAGAGCCGTTAATGGAGGTGTGTCTGCTTTTAAACCTAAATCGGTTATTTCAATTAACAATGATTCCGGTAATGCTGTCTGTTTCTCAGGAACAAACTACAACACATTTTACATGACAAACAGATACAGCGATCTCAGATATTCCTCAATTAATACAACTTCATCAAGTGTTTTTTCAAAGACAATGGACTGGATTCAGAGTTCAAATTCCTCTTTCTCTTTAAATCTTACAGGACTTGTTGAAGGTTTTTATTCTTCATGGACTAATACAATGACTCCTGACACTATGCGGGTATATTTAAGGAGTTCTTCATTTCCTTATGCTATAGTCGATTCGGGAAAAGCAGTATTGAACAGTTCAGGATCAGGAGTATTTACATTCAGCAGCATTGCAAATAATACCGGATATTTTATACAGTTAAAGCACAGGAATTCAATTGAGACATGGAGTTCAGCTCCACAGAGTTTCACAGGCGGTGCATTAAGTTACAGTTTTACTACAATTGCCTCACAGGCATTTGGAAATAATATGACTCAGGTAAATACATCACCTGTAAGATTTGCAATTTACAGTGGAGACGTAAATCAGGATGGTACTACAGATGCAGGTGATCTGAGTCAGGTAGAAAATGACGCAGTAAATTCTTTATCTGGTTATGAATCTTCAGATGTAACCGGAGATGATTTTGTGGATGCGGGAGATTTAAGCATTGTTGAAAATAATGTTGCTCTGGGTGTGAGCGCAATAACGCCATGACAGTTAGGCAGTTAGACAATTAGGCAGTTAGGCAGATAAAAAGTTAGGAAGTTGTATATTATTTGTATACTGGTTAACTGTTAGCTGTTAACTGTTAGCTGTTAACTGTTAACTGTTAACTGTATAACTGTTAACTGATAACTGTTAACTGTTTAACTGTTAACTTATAGCGCAACCGGAGTTCATTATTAATTCGAAAATTCAATGATCTTTTTATTAAGCCATGATGATTTATTAGTTGACTCAAGAGAAATTTCATTTAAAAGCAATTTCGAATCAAAAGAGTTAAAGTTCATTTTAAGTTTAAACAATCTGTTTATTTTGTCAAACAAATTTTTTATCCCGTTTCTTGCTGCCGGACTAAGGGATTTATTATTCTTCAGAAAATGATATACAGACTTATATTCATTTTCAAAACTTTCATAGTCTTTAAGTTCATACAAACACATAACTTTAAATTTTTTAATATTAACTTTTGACATAATATCCAGATATTCAATTGACGTAATAATTGAAAGAGCTTTATCATAAGAACCTTTCCCGAACAACAAAAGCGCTTCGC
>DAIPYE010000027.1:0-3846 GCA_036782915.1 Bacteroidota bacterium
TTTAAATGTATCCGCTTTGCATAAGGATGTGATATACTTTTAAATCCTGCCAGATAAGCTCTCAGTCCGAATTCGCCGTCTCCCATTCTCTGTTTGTCAAACTGCCTGTCAAACATTCCTGTCATTTCAAAAACTTTTCTTTTAACCAGCGCATTTCCGGAATCAAACTGATCAGCCCACCGAAAGTAGCTGTAGTTTTCCGGTATTTTTGCTCCGACTGTTGACAGAGAAACTCCGGCAGATATATCTGCATCAAAATATTCCAGTCCTTTCAGATGCTGTGAGATCCAGTCTGGTTCCACTCTGGAGTCATCATCAAAAAATAACAGATACTCTCCCTTTGATTCATATATTGCCGCATTCCTTGCAAGCCACTGCCCTTTTTCGCTCTGGAAAATTATTTTCAGATCAAACTCTGTTTTATATTTTTCATAAAAATTTTTATCCGGCACTTCTGTCTGATCTACAATTATTATTTCAATATTTTTATAATCCTGTTTTAACAGATCATCCATTACATCCTTTAAATATTCATATCTGCTGAGTGTTGGTATGATTACTGAAACAACCGGCTTCTCTTCAAGCATTTTTGATTTAAAATTTTTATAACTGCCGTATTCCAAATGCGGATTTATAAGATCTGTTTTTACAACTTCACTTGTTTTTAAAAGTGCTTTTATTTCGGTAAACGGA
The DNA here is from genome assembly GCA_036782915.1 of Bacteroidota bacterium. Classification (GTDB taxonomy): domain Bacteria; phylum Bacteroidota; class Ignavibacteria; order Tepidaquicellales; family Tepidaquicellaceae; genus JAEUSI01. Next base: position 694 of record DAIPYE010000027.1, read on the forward strand.
TTATGAAGTGTAATTATTCTTTTCAGAATATAATAATAGACAATATGCTTTCTAAAATATTTTCTCATGAATACATAATTATCTACTTCTGAAATATTTTCTTTGTGAATCAGTTTTTCAAACGGTATCCCGGATACTTCCAGCATAACTCCTTTATTCCATAACTGATAACCAATATCAAGATCCTGTGCAGTTTTTGTAGTATACCGGTTGTCTCTTTTTACAATCCCGCTTTCATCATCTTTTAGTTCCATCACGTCAGAATTAAAATAACAGGTAGAATATGTTTCCTGATCTTCCGGAAATAAATTAAAATACCATATCGGTATGATCTCGTTAAGTATGTTAAAACTTTTGACTGCTTTCAAAATTTATTTATGTTAATCATCATTGACACTTTAAAAGTATTAGAGCCCGTTCCCTTTTTCTTCGTTAATTTTTTCTTCAGCTTCCTTTACCTCATCATTCTTTTGCCTGTCAATAAAAGCTACAGCAAAAACAGGAAACAGAATGTATGGGAAATTATATCTGGCCCGTGTTTCAGAACCAGGCATAACAGCCATTGTATATGTCAGATATGACCAGAGCATATATACAGGTAACGCCGCAAAGCCTCCGGACTTTCTGATTTTAAATAAATATAATAGAGGAAAAAATAAAATTACCCAGAAGAAAAAGTTTTCTATTCCCATTAAAAGATCTTCAGCAAACTCCGGATATTTTGTTAATGTATTGTCAAAGAAATAAGTGATCGTCCAGTCCTGCCTTCCGGAATATTTGAATATTTTAAATGGAATTCCTTTTAAATATGTAACCGGATTCTCTTTTATAAATTTGTACACATCTTCCTTTAGAGCTTTATCAAATTCTATTTCAGAAAGATTGCTGTATTTTTTTAAAACTTCTTCAGGAACTCCGGAATATCCTCCGGCTTTTGTATAATCTTTTGCAAGCGTTGAACTGTAAAGATTCAATCCAAGTGTCGGCATTATTCTGACTGTCCCATAGATCAGATAATTTCTGTATATCCATGGCGAGTAAACAATAAAACAGGTTAAGAAAATTAATCCTAACTTTCCGGCAGAGTAAATCAGTTTTCTGTCCGAATGCTTTTGAATTATAAATGGAATTAATATTAACAGCATAAGAAAGTTAAACCTGATATATATTTCACATGCTGCAAGAATTCCAATGAATATTAGCTGATAAGTTTTCCCGGAATAGTTTTTTAAAACAATAAATAATAGTATGAGAAAAAAGAAAAATGGCAGTTGTGTATTGGAATTTGACGCCATGAAAAGCATGTTCGGCGACAAACACAAATATGCGAACGAAATTATCCCTCCTGTATTGACATAATCTTTGAACAGGTAATATCCGGATACGATAACTCCGAATGAAAACAACATCATTATTACCGCACAGGTAAACGGATCATTGACTATTAATAAGCCAACCGCAAATATGAACGGAAGTCCCGGTTGTCTGTAATTGTATAATTCTATCCCTGTAAAATCATAATACCTGTTCTCGAATGCTATCCTGGCTCCTAATCTTTCATGTTTCTCATAATCACTTGTCTGTACTGGACGGTTGTAAAAATCATGCGCTGACATTATTACTCTTAGCACTAATCCGGCAACAAGTATTCCTTTCAGATATTTTCTTTTGTCAATCCTGAAAAAATCAGATTTGTATATTTTATAAACCAGTAAAGCTGAAATTCCTGCAATAAAAATTTCAATAATATAATCCACTGATCTGTACTGGATCACCATATACATTCTGTTGAAAAGTCCAAAGAAAATTAGAACTAACAACAATATTATATTTCCAAGTACTCCGGTCTTGTTGTATATTTTTATAAGTTTATCCGTAATTCGTTTTTTAAATTTTAAAATTGATTTTCAGGAATTTCTTCTATTCTTTAAAAAAATTTGTGAATTTTTCTTTCTGATCTTCCAGGTTAAAATGTTTTTCTACTCTGCTCCTTGCATTCAAAGCAATTTCCAGTCTTTTCTCATCCGGAAGATTAATGATCTCTTCGATCTTTTCAGCAAATTTTCCGGGATCTCTTTTCGGAATAACCCAGCCTGTATAACCATCAACAATATTTTCTTTCAATCCGTCAGCATCACTTACAACACAAAGCAACCCTGTTGCCTGAGCCTCAATTACCGAAACGCAAAATCCTTCCTGATAACTTGGCTGCATATAAATATCAGATTTGCTCATAAGTTCTTTGATTTTTTTCTGATCGACTTGTCCGTGAAAATTTACTTTTTCTTCTAGTCCGAACTGATAAACCGCAAACTTTAATCGCTCCAGTTCTGTCCCTGCTCCTGTAATTTCATACCTAACATCTATTCCTTTATCAGTTAGTATTTTCATTATTGAAATTGCTGTTTCAAAATTCTTTACCCAGTTTAATCTTCCGACTGACAATATTCTGACAGGTGAATTTATTTTCCCCGCATTACTTTTGAATTCAAATAACTTTACATCTATAGCCGGGGAAATCTTTTCGTAAGGAGTTTTTTCATTCAATCCAAGCAGTAATGCTTTTTTATAAAGGTAATCAGAAATGCAGTGAACTTTATCAATATTCTTCCACAACTTATCATAACAACCCGGATTTTTCAAAGGATAAACATTTATGTCAAAACCTCTGAAACTCACGCCTGCCTTTGCTCCGATCGCTGATGCTACATTTTCCCGTTTCAATGCCGTTGTCGCATATCCGAAATGCAGCCAGTCAAGTTTATGTGCTAAAATATGAGCATTCAGATAAATTGTTTTCATTGAATTGTAAGCTGAATTTCCGTCCAGCCTTTCCTTTGAGTATAATTTAATTGTTCTTCCGGGAGTTTTAAGAAATGTTTTTAATATCACATAAACAAATGAAGGGATCTGTTTCAGATAATTGTTTTCATACACAGGATATGGCGGGGGGTTTTTTTAAAAAAATTTTTTTTTGTTTTGCCTTTCTCCCCCAAAAACAACAGCAAAATCCGCTTCAATAAAATTTTTTATTTTTTCATCCATATTATTTCACTCCTTCCAGTATCTTAATATAATTAGCTCTTTCAAAAGCAACAGGATCAGAAACATTTTGCTGGCTCATGCTTCCCCTGAATGAATCAATACTATCAA
>DAIPYE010000027.1:3856-10921 GCA_036782915.1 Bacteroidota bacterium
AAAAAGTATTTTTCCCTGTTACGCTTTCCACCGAAAACAGCAACTTCAAATCCTGCTGCAATAAGATTTTTAATTTTATTGTTAAAAAATGTTTCCGAATATTTCGGCGCATCAGGAAGGACTAATCCTATTTTCATTTATTCATCAGAAATTTGTAAAATACTCTGAAATCTTTAATCTGCTTTTCTCTGGAAAATTCATTATTAATTGTTTCCTTTGCCCTCAATATCATTTCACTTTTTATTTCCGGACCTGCTTTTAAAAACTCTTTTACTTTTTTTACTATCATGTCCGGATCTCTGACGGGGATGATGTATCCGTTCAATCTGTCTGTAATTACTTCATTCACTCCGCCGCAGTCAGTTGTAAGAACCGGAACTCCCGCAGCCATAGCTTCCAGTACTACATTCGCAATTCCTTCTTCCACACTCGGCAGTAAAAGCAAATGACATTTTTCCAGATACTTTATAAGTTCATTGTAAGGCATTCCTTTGATAACGCTCACATAATTCTTCAAATTGTAATCATCAAGCATAAAAATTATTTCCTCAGGCAATTCACCCTGAGCTATGATCGTATATTTAAATTCAACTCCTTCATCTTTCAGTATTTTCATTGCATCAAGCGCATAATGATATCCCTTCTTCCAGTGATGCCTTCCGACAGAAACGATCTCGAAATTTTCATTTGATTTGTAAGCAGAAGAATTGATCTTTAAAAGTTCATCTTTTACACTGGAATGTATAACTTTGATTTTTTCCTTTTCAGCTCCGTACTTCATTGCTTCTTTTCCGATTGCCTGTGAAACTGCGTGAAATCCGTCTGTTAGCGGGAAATATTTTCTGTAGGATTCACCCAGAGCTTTATCGGTTACAGGAGAATAATTAATATGCGCGCCTCTTAAGCTGAGTACTATTTTGCATTTTAAAATTTCATACAGCTCAGGATATACCTGCACTGTCTTAGCCCACTGAATGTGAAATACATCAACCGGATTGTTTAACACTGGTAAAATAAATCCGGCTTTCTTGAAAAATACTTTTATACTTTTACTGTTCTCTGATAATGTTTCGAATACTTCTAAAAACTGTGAAAAAGATTTAAGCATTAGTTTTAGTGATTCTTTGATCACAAAAAATATTAAGCTTATATTTCTGTCAGGTGTTGAGAAGATTCTTACATTTTTTTTGTAGGTAATTTCTTTAGTTCTCTTCCCGAATAAATAAACTTCAAACCCGTCTTCCGAAAGAACTTCAATCAAATTTTCAATAAAAGTGGTCGATGGTATTGTACCGGAATAAACCGCAATTTTCATTTTCTGATCTGTCACTTTATTTCTTTAAGAAATTCTTTGCAAACAATGACAGAGTTAACAGCATACTTAACGGATGTGAATAATACACCATATCTTCATTGTTAAATTTATTGTAAAAATCTTCCGTAATTGTCTCCGGTATCATTTCTTTAAATCTCCTGTTGCTGAATAAATACTTCCTCAGCTCAATATCATTTTCCTCTCCCGTGAATTGTATCTCCCAGTTTCTTGTGATCTCTTTTTTCTTTAAAACTTTTTCCCGGAAAAGCCTCCTGCCTTTTTTGATTGCTCTGTTGGGAATATTGCTTTTACTGTCAAACTTTTTGTAATTATACAGATTGTAAGGATCGTAAGTCTGCCACGGGATCTTCGCAAGTTTCGGATCTTTCATTTTAATATACTCTATCTGTATCTGACGGTCTGCAAGTAAGTTTTCAGGAAGTGTACAAATGAATTCGCACATTCTATTATCATAATAAGGAAGGTACATTGGCTTGTAATGTCCGAATACATTCAGATTTGCGCTTGTCCATCTCGGTGCCCAGTAAAGTGATTTGAAAGCTCTTATTCTGGAGTTTGCATTGTCAATTTTTATTTCACTCAACAATCCGGAAATTCTCTCTTTTAAATAGTCAGTGAATTCTCCCTCAAGTTCCCAGCTTTTCCACAATGACCCTGCCAGCTCAATGCCTCCGCGTTTCACTACTTTTTTTACAAGCACTTCAACCTGCTCGTCAAAAGAAATATTATCATTTACTCCCATTCTGTCAAATAATACATCTCCCCAGTGTCCAAGATAAAATATATCGCCCGAATCTTTTATTTCTTCCATCACAGCCATTTGTCTTGGGTGTGTGAAATCAGCATAGCATTTATTTATCAGCGATAATTCATTTATGACATTCCATAAATATCCTTTAGGAATAATGAATTCTCTGAAATCAATATTATTTACTTTACAAATCTCTCTTCCGTATTTTGTTTCATCAAAACTATTTTCAAATTTATAGGAGTATGCTCTGACATTTAAATTTTTACTGACTGCCACAGCCTGAGTCCGGCTGTCAAGTCCGCCTGAGAGAGGAAGTATTACATTTTTACTTTTTAAATTTTCATTTGAAATTTTTTCAAAAAGATCGGCGAATTCTTCTGTTGCCTGCTTTAAAGAAATGTCTCTCGGATCATAATGCCACTTCCAGTATTCTTTTTCTTCCTCAATGAAATTATTGTCATTTATCTTATAATCTCTTGCCGGCTGTAATGCTTCTGTATCATTGAAGTAACTGTCCTTCCCCAGAAAAAAACCGTTCGCTGCAAAAATACAAATAGCTTTCAGATTAAGTGTATTCTCTCCGAATGTATTTACAAAAAACTGCTTGTCCGGGATTATGCCGGTTCTCAAATTGATCTTATTGAATTCTGAAATTTATAATACACCGGCTTGATTTAATATTTCATAAAGCATCTGAGCATGAATGAACTTAACTCCGGGCCATTTTATAAAAATTTTATCAAATAAAAGTTTCAACTCTTTTAAAGTTGTATCTCTGCTTTTCTTATCAAATTTACCGGCGAAATTAACTCTGTGAAAATCAATTACTGCCGGAATTTTATTGTCCATTGCTTTGCCGATCGAATCAAGACACTGTTCATGATTTAAATTGTAATCTTTATGAGGATCCAGCCTTGAATTCCTGACTGACATAAATAAACCGTGTCTCTTTCTGAAATATGGAAAATCATACTTTATACATTCTGAAGTAATAAAACGGTTTGTTCCCTGCAAAAGTCTGATTCCGGCTTCAGTTACAACCTTCAAGTATTCCAAATCAAAAATAAATGTAGCCGGAATAAAAGTTTTGGATTTGAAACCGAAAAAATTTTTAAACTCGTTATTCGCATCCCCTATTAATCCCATATTTAAATTTTTATTGCTCATTTCACCATGCGGCTCTATAATGTAAGTTTTAATTTTAGATTTTATGGTGGATTTTGCGACAAAGAATTTTTCATTAAATGCTTCTCTGCCTTCAGGTGAATTAAAATATTCAGCCAGATAAGAATTATTGTAATGAGAATATCCGTGAAGCTGGGGAAAAATATAGCCTTTCTTTATTCCATCCATATACAAATTTCTTACATCTTCTGTTTCGGGATTAAAACCCTTGCTCAATGGAATGAATTTCAATCTATCCGGACTTGAGTAATCAATATTATGTGTAATAAAATTTGCAGTGATGACGGGAGGATTTTCAAAATTATTTTTATACTTCTCAAGTAAGTCGAAGAGTAAGTTCAGATCTTCAGAGGTTTCAAGTGAATCAAGAGTCCATCTGCTGAAGTTTTCTTCCCCGTATTTCTTTTTCATCCATTGAATTGTATCAAATGTTAGTGCTCTCTCAAGCCCCCAGTCATCACTTTCAATTATAATATATTTTTCCCTGAAACGTTTTCTGAGAAAGTATGGAGAATAATATTTTAGCTTTTTAAAATAATTCAATTTCCGGCAAGTTTTTCATAGATCTCTTCATGTTTTTTTACCTCTATATCAATTGTAAAATTATTTAGCACTTCATCTCTTAATTCATTTCCTTTTTTCTCAATTTGATCTTTGCTTAAATTCAGAAAAAAATTGATTTTCAATGCAAGGTCATCACTGTTCTCTGCTTCAAATAATAATTCTTTAAAACTGCTCAGCAGATCTCTGATCCCGGGTACATCAGAACCAAGCACGTATTTTTTTAAAGCCATAGCTTCAAGTACTGATACAGGAGAGCCTTCTCCTTTTTTTAATGTAGGCAAAATAAATAATTCAGAAATATTAAGATATTCTTTTACATTTAACACTTTCCCCGGGAAGATCACTTTGCCATTCAATGAACTTCTTTCTGTATTTTCCTTGAGCTTCATTGCATAATCAGAATTGTAATCTCCCAGTATTATCAGTTTGCAATCAGGTGATGTTTCTGAAACTTTCTGAAATGCTTTTAAAAGTATTTCAATTCCTTTGACCGGAACTATGTTTGCAACAGTTATTAATATTCTGTCTTTCTCATTGAATCCAAGCTCTTTATATAATTCATCATTTCTATTAAATGGCACAAATTCATTTGTATTCACTCCTCTGGAAATTAAATGCAGCTTTTTATTTCCCTGATAAAACTCCTTTATCATATCTGAGTTAGTGGTTATTATTGCATCCGACAAATAACTTCTGATCTTCCAGCTTGCCGAACCCCAGCTCATATTTTTCTTTGTAAATATCCATTTGCTTCCGCTCATCTTTGCAGCAATAGCTTCAGAAAAATCTGATGAATAATGAAATGAGTGAATTATATCAGGTTTAATTTTTTTAAAATTCCTGGTTATCTCTGATATTTTTTTATAGTTTTCAAAACTGAGTTTAACAGATTCCCATGACTGGAAAATATGAACAGGAATTCCGGATTCTTTTACTTTTTCAAAAAATCCCCCTTTTGTATGTGCACAGCATAAATGCGGTTCGAATTTATTCCTGTCCAGTCTAGAAGCAATATTTAATAATGCTTTTCCGCTTCCCGCCGTGTTGAAGTTAGGTATGGTATACAGAATTCTGATCTTCCTTTTCAAATACTCTTTATACTTAAATTTCTTTTCTCATTCCATTTTGCCAATGAATATAAAGTGAACAAAGGCCATTTTGCATCCCGTCTTCCTGACATGTGAATGTTAAGTAAACCTTCAAGATTATCTTTATTCAGATTAAATGTCTCTTTAAAATTATTACTCAGCAGAGTTTCATAAAACGTTGTTCTCAGATCTTCACGTATCCATTTCGCCAGAGGAATTGTAAATCCTCTTTTTATATTTGTAATTTTATCTCTTCCTACTTTTTTATTCAGAAGCTTCTTCAGAATTTCTTTTTTGTGAACCTTATCAAACGAAAGTGCCGGCGAAATATTCATCGAAGCTTCTATAAACGCTTTTTTTAAAAACGGAACCCGTACTTCGAGTGAATTACCCATACTGGCGCGGTCAACTTTCACCAGTGTTTTCTGCATCATTCCGTAAAATTCAGACTTCTGTATTTCCCAGAGCATATTTTCCGCGCTGCCCTTATCCTCGTAATTGTATTCAGAATATGTCTCCGGAATATTCTTCATTGCCATTTCAGGAAAAATTGTCACTATCTCATTTTCATTGAATCTGCTGTGCAGCTCAAAATGTGAATCACTTAATTTCTTAAAAAGAAGATTACTGTTAATATGTTTATTCTTAAAAAGTAGTTTATCAACTCCAAATGCCGGATATCTCAATGTTTGCGGAATTTTTAGATATGAAAAATTTTTCAGTATTGACCAGAATCTTTCATAACCGAAAAACAATTCATCACCTCCGTCACCGGAAAGCGCAACAGTTACTTTCCTCCTCGCAGATTTACACAAAAGATAAGTAGGGATTATTGAAAAATCTGCAAATGGCTCTTTTAATGTATCCATAACTTCATCCAGAATTCCCAGCGCAATGTTGCTGTCCATTTTTTTTATGTCAAGATCAACTCCGATTTTTTTCGCATAGTATTCAGCGTCTTCGCTCTCATCATGCATTTTACTGTCGCTGCCAATTGTAAAACATTTAAGTATTCCGCTTGTATTTTTTCTTGCATAATATGTTATCAAAGGAGAATCAATTCCTCCCGATAAAAAAGATCCGAGCGGAACATCTGAAGCTAATTCGGAGTGAACAGATCTGTCAAGTTCATGATCAATATAATCCAGAGCTTCGGATTCAATTGAAATATTATCTTTTCTGCCGGGAAATTCCCAGTACTTCTTTTTTCCTGTCAAACCGTTACTGTTAAAAGTAATGATCTGTCCCGGCTCCGCCTGATATGTATTTTTTAAAATCCCAAACGGACTGGGAATATAATGCTGCCTTAAATATAATTTTAAAACAGACTGGTCTATCTCTGAAGATCTGAAATCTTCCTGCAAAAAAATCTGATCATACTGACTTGCAAAAAAAACTCTCTTATTGTCAAATCCAAAATATAGCGGTTTAATCCCGGCAAAATCCCTGATAAGATTAAGCTCTTTTTTATTCCTGTCATAAATACCGATAGCAAACATTCCGTCAAGCATTTTCACAGTTTCTTCTATTCCGAAATGTTCAAAAGCGCATAATATTATTTCTGTATCGCTATGACCTTTGAAAGTATATTTATCTGCCGGAAGCTTTTTCTTTATGTCGGCAAAATTATATATCTCACCGTTATAAACCATCGCGAGTCTGCCGGAAGGAGATATCATAGGCTGATTACCGTTCACTGAAAGATCCAGAATGGCAAGTCTGCTAAATCCCAGCTGGCAGTTTTCATTATCAGACCAGTGACCGGAACTGTCCGGACCTCTTTTTACTGCAAGATCATTGAGTCTTATGAACTCTGCTTTTTCTGTTAATCTGCCTTTTATAATATATTCACCGGAAATTCCGCACATAAAAATTTATTTTTTTCTTATTTGCTTACTACATTCTTATAAAATTTCTCATACATTTCCAATTCCTTTTCTCTGGAAAAATTTTCCGAAATAAATTCCAGCTGTTTCTTTATTCTGGCTTTCTTTTCTGATTCATCCATAGACATTGCAAATAATATTTTATTGGCTATCGAACCGGGATTTTCCGCCTCGAAAAGCTGATCCTGAAACTCTGTAAAATAATCTCTTACTCCGCGAACATCACTTCCAAAACACAGAATCCCGCTTGCCATC
>DAIPYE010000027.1:10931-23519 GCA_036782915.1 Bacteroidota bacterium
TTCTGTTAATATGCCTGAAAATTTGTTGCAAACTTTTTCACACGACAAAACAAAAATATCTGCAATTCCCGATAAGTCTTTTATTTTTTCATCTGAATCCGTGAATATAATTTTGTCAGTGATTCCTTTTTTAGATATTAATTGATTTATTTTATCTGACAATTCTGATCTGAAATTACCTGCAATTATTAACTTTGCGTTATCATAATCCTCACATACCAGACTAAAACTTTTTATTAATGTCTCCAGTCCTTTGTATTTTATATTCTTTGTAATGGAAAGTATAACCGGACTTGAACCTTTTGTGTTGTATTTCAGAATAATATTTTTGTCTCGCCCGTTCGGAGAATATTCTTTAATATTAACACCGGACGGAATAGAAAAATACTTATTTGCTTTACCCGGAGTTACAGTTAACTTTTCTTTAAACTCTGTTAACACACCATTTGACAACTTATATCTCTTGCTCTTCTGACTAATTTTAATATTATTATTAAAACTATCATCCGTAAATACCCATTTAATTCCTGTTATTTTTGCCGCTAAAGCTTCAGCATAATCTTCAGTTTCACTCATCGAATGTATTATGTCAGGGTCTTCTTTTTTAAACAATTTGTAGAATTTCAATAAACTGTTTGAATCCTCAAAACTTTCTTTTGGAATGTTATTATTTCGGGGAACAACTGCATTACTTTCTGAAACTGAAAAATCCTGCTCTTTATTATTATTTAAATAACAAACAGATGTTTCAAAAACCTCTTTATCCATTCCGGCTATCAATCTTAATAATGAATCTCTTTTTTCCGCCGAAATTGCGCCAGACACTGTATATAATATTTTTATTTTCTCTTTATATCTGGTGTTATTTTTGATCGAAGTATAAAGATCTCTGTATGACTTATCAACAATCTCTACTGACCAGTTGTTAACAGCCTTCATCCTCGCGTTATGACTTAACTTCTCTGTAATTTCCTTCTCATCAAGAATTTTCTTTAAAACTAATACCAGTTTTTCAACACTTCCTCTTGTAAATACATAACCGTCTATACCATCCGAAATCTGAGTTTTTGCTATTTCAGGAATATCTGATCCGACTACTGCAAGCCCGCAGGACATTGCTTCTATAATGGATATTGGAAATCCTTCCTGTCTTGACGGCAGTACAAAAATATCCGAGCATTGCATATACTCTTCAACATTACTGACATTTTTTTCTGTCAATACTATCTTATCCTGTAAATTTAATGATCTGATCCTGTCCTGAATATTTGCAATATATTTCTGATCATATTTATAAGTCGGTCCTACAATAAGTAATTTCAGATCCGGATATTTTTTTTCTATTGAAATAAAAGCTTCAACCAGTATATGAACTCCTTTCCTTACATTTATACCGCCAACAAATAAAATAATTTTTCCTTCATCCCAGATATTTAATTTATTCCTGAGACTTTTTTTGCTTACAATATCAAGAGGACTGAATTCATTTACATCAACAGAATAAGGGATCTGAGCAACCTTACTCATCGGGATCTCAGATTTTCTGAAAATATCTGTAATAACCTCAGACTTGCTTACATATCTGTCCGCCATTTTGTAAAATAAATATCTCAGATACTTCGGCTTCAGATAATCTTTCCAGCTGAGAATTCTTCCAAGTGAGAGAGGATCATCATCCCCGACAAGTGATGTTTCGGTAACAACTTTCTTCCCGATTAACTTGGCAATAAAAATTGATACCCGGTTAAATGCAAACCCTGAATTAAAATTATGAACATAATCATATTTTTTCCTCAGCTTCCACATGGGAATTATTAGAACTTTAAAGCAATTCCACATGTGAGTCAATTGTTGTGTATAAATAAATATTCCCTTTGAATCACTTGGTTTTTCACTGATCCTTACCGAATGAACAAAATCAAATTTCTTCGTATTTTTTTCATATGCTCCTGCTCTGTCCCAGCCAATTACAATAACTTCGGAATCAGGATCAGAATGTAATCTTACTGCATACTTAAAGGCTGCAACTTCTGCACCGCCATATGAAGGAGGAAGAATTGCCGTAACTATGCATACTTTATATTTTGGTTTTACTTTTTCCAAATGTTGTTTGAAATTACTTTTAAATTTCTAGCGACTCTATTTCTTTACAAAAAATACTTACCGGATCAGGAGGTACTATTGTCTTGATATATTCATTTGCTTTAATTCCTATTTCTTTCCATTCAGTTCTTCTGACCCATGCTCTTTCCAATGCTTCATCTACAAATTCAGGTACAGCTGCTTTTGCCAGAAATCCGTTTTCGTTATCTATAACAACTTCAGGATTACCGCTTACTCTTGTAACGATCCCCATTCTTTTGCACAGCATTGCTTCTATCAGCGCAAGTGGAAGTCCCTCATATCTTGATGTAAGGATCAATGCGTGATTGTCTTTCCAGATTTCCGGCGGTCTTACGTGACCTTGCATCACTATTTTTCTAATATCAAAATAATTTATCAGTTTTTTTACTGAATTAACGTGTTCACCTTTTCCGTAGAGATTTATGATTAAATTTCTATCTCGCCATTTTTTTTCGTTCAGAACTTTTAATAAAATATCCTGTCCTTTTGCATAAAACTCCATTCTTGCAACACTGGCAAGGAAATAATTTTCTGAAAACTGAGGATATTCGATGTTGTTTTCATATTCTACATTAAATGGATTTACGATCAGTTTGCTGTTTTCAATTTTCTGGCCAATCTGTATTTCCGTTAATTCAATATTTGCCCTGCTGACAAAGAAATTAACTATAGCCTCAGGTAACGCTTTTGACAGCCTTTCATTCAATTGATCAGACGGCCATTTGGCTTCATTAGCTGCATTTGATATGGTAACGAATTTTAGTTTGTTGGAAATACAAAATTCCATCAGATCAATACCGCCGGTATTACCGCCCTGATTTATAACTACAAGGTCCGGTTTGAATTTTAGCAGAAATCTGAATCCTTCATTTTTGTAATTTATCTGCAATGAAGTCGGGGAAAATCTGTTGTACAGCTTTTTGTAAGATGGCACATCTGTAAGATATTCTAGTTTTATTCCGTTCGATTTAAGTTTCTGCTCAATTTCAGGCATTTCCTTCCATCTTGGCACACTAGCTCTTACCTCATATCCCTTTTTGGCAAAAATATAAGAACTGTAATACCATAAATATTCACTTCCGCCCCAGGAAGATTTATTCGTAGAAACAAAAGCTATTTTTTTCAATTAATTTTTAAAATTTAAATTTGTATTAATTATTATTTATGTACTCCAGTAACTTATCAATTCGTGATTCAGGATTTAATTCCTTCTCATAAAGTAATTTGCATTTTCGGGATTTATCTTCATAATCAATCATGATTTTATTCAATGCTTCCGGTATCTCTATAGTCGTATTTATGATCTCTCCAAAATTATATTTATTATTCAGTTCAATGTATATGGAATTAGAAGTTGTAACAGTCGGAAGTCCAAGCATCATGTATGTGGAAAATTTTCCGGAAGATAATCCGATCTCCTGTATATTTTTTCCTGCAAAAATATCTGTATCATTTGGAAAATACGTTGCTATTCCTATATCACAGGATGCCAGGAAATTAAAGTATGAAATGTTATCATAAAACGGAATATTATGAAAAGAAATATTGTGCTTTTTTTTAATTAACTCCGATATTTTTATTTTCAAATCATCATCATCTCTCAGAATATGATGTGAATGAATTACCAGCCAGAAATCAGAATTTAACTTTTCAGGTACAAGCTCAAGTAATTCAAAAATCCCGCTCCATTTATTTAATGTCCCGGAATAAACTACAATAGTCTTATCCTCAGGAATATTAAGCTCTTTATTAATATCATATTGGTTGAGTGGAAAGTCCGCCGGCTTTGGTGATACAGGAATGTGAATAACCTTTAACTGATCACTGAAGTTGTTTATCTCTCTCAACATTTTTTCCCTTTTTTTATCCTGTATGATCAGCAGATCAGCTTTGCTTGAATATTTTTTTTCGAGACTTCTTAATATTTTTTTCCTTTCTACTTTAAACTCCTCTTCAAAAAAAATTTCGAATGATGCATAAATTAATTTTGCTTTTATCAGCTTCCTTATTCTTCCTGCTATCACCATTCCCATCGGATCAACACAAACTATATTTTTAACTTTGTGATCAATCTTAAGACGTTTTATTAATTTTAAATAATGCTTTGTAAGTTTAAGATAATTATTGTAACTGCCTACAAATTTGTAATAGTGAAATGGCAACTGATAAAATACCAGCTTTGATCTTATTCCGGGTGGAATGAACATTTGTTCATATCCGAAAAATAATATTCTGTAGTCCTGTTCAAGTAATTTCTCAATGAAAAGACTTAAAGTAGGATTTGTAAAAGTATCAATTTTTGGTGTTACAAGTGCAATTGTTTTCAAGTAATTACAGATTAGTTTTAGATCTGTTTCCGGCAATTACAAGAGCTGACCAGCTGTTTTCATCAGGGATTTCACTTGTCATCCATTCTTCAAAATGAATGACTCCCATATTCATTTCATCAAGTAATATTTTTATTTCCGGAATAAAAAGATATCTCATACTGTGGGTTTCCTGTATCTCATTCTGTATCATTTTCGCTTTGTCAAATATATTTACCGTATAATTTACATCAACAATATTGTCATTTATTCTTAATACCGGATCAGCAAATCTTTCAACCTTTATTTCTTCATCCTCCAGCAGTTTAAATCTCTTTTCCGGTCTCTCTGTCAATACAGCCGGTCCATACCAGAAATCAAATATAAAAAGTCCGTCTTCCTTTAAATGCTCTTTTGCAGTTAATATTGCTTTCTTTAAATCACTGTTGGATGATTGATAACTGATAACATGGAAAAGTGAAATTACAATATCAAACTTTTTATTCAACTTTAAATTTCTGATATCATGATGTATGAAATTTAAATCTGAAATAAACCCGGCTTTACTTTTATTAAAATTTGCCTGTTCAATCATTCTTTCCGATAGCTCCACTCCTGTAACCTGAAATCCATTCTCGGCAAATATAATATCGTGCCTGCCTGTTCCGCAGCCAAGGTCAAGTATACTTTTTGAATTTGGTCTGAATCTTTCTATTAGTTTGCTTATATATAATGACTCACCAAAATAATCCTTGTCCTTGTACAGGAGATCATAATACTTTGCATATAGATTAAATACTTTGTTCAAATTAAAATTTTATTTTTTATTTTAAAAGATTTATATACTCTGTATCCTTGAAAAAATTGTAAACTTCATCAAAATTAATTATTGTTTCTCTCAAATCTACCGGTACTACTTTTTTATAATTTGCTTTTACTTTCTGACTGCTCAATCCAAGATAACTGAATATTCTGTCAGCTGTCTCCTGATGTTTCGAATTATCCCACAGATCCTTTTCGTATAATATTTTCAAATGAGGAATATTTTTCAGATTCTCTTCCTCTTCTTTTGCAGTTTCCTCTCCGAATTTAATAGCGTCCAGTAAAAGTTTACCTTCAATGTGAATTTTCTTTTTATATGGCTCATCTTCATTTTTCAAATGATAAACGTTTGTTTCAGCTGCCATTTTATTGGAGATCATATGTGTAATGTAATTTTCTCTTTTTAAGTATATGAATTTCCATCCTTTTCTGCAAAGATCTTCAAGAATCTTTTCATAATTTTTATATTTATGTTCATTCTTTAACTGAGAGATCTTTACCTTGAATCCATAAGTTGATTTTTTTTTCAAAACTGCTCTTTTGCTGCAGCTGTCAATGTACAGCTCAGGGAATAAAACTTTACCGTTTGAATACATAAAATTAAATATCTCAACATCGCAGAATATTTCTGAGTGACAGTTTATAAGGTCTGTAAGCAGAGTACTGCCGGTTCTTCCCCTGGTGTATATTACAAATTTATTCTCCGGATAGAGAATCCTTAGATCTAATAAATTTTTATATTTAAAATTCTTATATGATGATTTTTTCTGTTTCATATACTAATTAATTTCAGAAAAGCGAATTTACTGCTTCTGCGGTTCTCCGGATCTGATCTTCTGTTAATGCAAGCCCGCTCGGAATGTAAAAACCGTATCCGGATAATTTTTCTGAAACAGGATATTTTTCATTGTTAAATAATCCCTTATTCTGAAAAACCGGCTGCAGGTGCATTGGATAAAAAAATGGCCTGGTTCCTATTTGTTTTTCAGCTAAAATTTTCATTGCGGTTTCTGCACTCATGTTTGAACTTTCTTTTAAAACTATACCATACACCCAGTATATATTTTCAGCAAATCCGGTTTCCTTTAATGGTAATTCAATGAATGAACTCTTTTTGAAATGTTCGTTGTATAATCTGCCAATTTTTCTTTTTCTTTCTATAAATTCATCAAGTCTTTCAATCTGCGCAAGACCGAGTGCTGCCTGTAGGTTTGTCATTCTGAAATTAAACCCAAGCTCATCATGTATAAATCTTTTTTTCCCAAAACATAAATTTCTTAACGATCTGCATCTCTCTGCAATTTCCGGATCATCAGTGACAATCATTCCGCCTTCTCCGGTTGTAATATGCTTGTTCGGATAAAAACTGAATGTACTCAGATCTCCAAAACTTCCGCATGGCTTTCCTTTGTAAGTCTGACCTATCACTTCTGCTGCATCTTCAATAATTTTCAAATCAAACTCTTTTGCAATTTCAATTACAGGATCGATATCAACTGGCAGTCCGTATATATGAACTATCATTATCGCTTTTGTCCGGGAAGTTATTTTGCTTCTGATCTGAGCCACATTCATATTCCATGTATCGCTTTCTGAATCTATAAGTACGGGAATTCCACCCGCTCTTACAATAGCAGATGCGCAGGAGATTATAGTAAATGACGGCATGATAACTTCATCACCGGATTCAATACCTGATGCAATTACAGCAGCTTCAAGTGCTGCAGTTCCGTTACATACAGCTATTCCGAATTTTCTTCCGGCTCTTTTTGAGAATTTTTCCTCGAACTCTTTTACAAAAGGTCCTTCCGATGAGATCCATCCTGTATCAATGCATTCATTAAGATACTTTTTTTCATTTCCGTTTAAAAGCGGCTCGTTTACAGGAATAAATGTCATTACTTTTTTATCTTTATTTCTTCTTTATTTACTGATACAAATCTTGTTTTATCACCGTCACCTGCATAAGGACCCTGCTTTACTTCTATCATTTCGATTTCTTCCAGAACTTCAAATCCATGTCCGCCCGTTGAAAGAAGTATTACATCACCTGATTTTAAAATTCTGCTTTCCAGATATTCCTTATCTTCATCATAAAAATCTACTCTAAGCTTTCCCTTTTTTATGAATAAAACTTCCTGAGTGTACTGAACTTCACGCCGGACCGGATTATGAACATGCGGCTCAATAATTTTCCCGGTAGGATGATGCATGTATGCAAGCTGCTGCGAAAGATCATTGGAAGTAAAAAAATGAATTCCTTTTTCATCAAACTCTGCAGGTATTATTATTGCAAGTAGCTTCCCTTTATGTGTAATGTTTTCTACCAAAATATTTTATTTGTTAAATTTTTTTCTGTAACTCTCTCTCAGAACTTTATCTACTTCAATCATTAATTTTTCATAACTGTAATTCTCAAGTATAAACTTTTGCCCCGCCAATGCTATTTCCTCTCTTTCTTTTTCATTCTTCAGATAATATTTGATTTTATCCAGACAATCTTTTTCATCACGGAAAGTAACAAAGACATCACCAGGAAAATTGTTTCTGATATTCTCTGCATCCTTTGTCAGAAGAAGTGATCCCGTTCCCATCACTTCAAACATTCTTTGATTTACTCCCGCTCCTTCAGACATTGCCGGATAATCATTGAATACAATTTTTGACTGTTTGTAAATCTGAAACATTTCAAGTCCGGACGTTATTCCCTGATATGCTTTGTTAATAGAACTCCTTGAAGTTTCATCCGCATTTTTCATCCCCCACCATTTAAAATCAACCTTATCAGAAATGTATTCTGCAATTTTCACTCTCTCATTCCAGAGTTTTTTTGACATACTTCCAACAAAAGTTACTTCATATTTCTTATCAGCGTTTATCATCTCTTTTAATACTCTTTCCTCAAATCCGTTAGAATTAATATAAGAATCAATGTGATTAAGTTCGAAAAAATTCTTGTACGTGTTTGTCGAAGTAAAAATCAGATCCCAGTCTCTTAAAGACCATTGCTTTGGAACTATAGTTGCTATCCTGTTAACAATTAAAGTTTTATCGCTGAAACTTTTCCACAGACTGCTTGGCAAACCGCTTATCTCTCTGACAAATATCACATCCGGCTTATATTTTTTCACATAATCGAGAATTATATTTAATTTTGTTCTGTCTCTTACAGGTATCAGTTTATTAAATGCGGATTCCTTTAGAAATCTCAGCTTCTTATATTTCCCGTAAAGATCATCCGCTACTTTATCTATGTAATGGTCATTAACAAAGAATTCCTCTGCTTCCCACCCTAATTTGTTCAGATTGTATGAATAAAAATCAGAGAAGTTGCTTCTCAATGAAATACTCCAGTCAAGAAATTCCTGCCTGTTCATTTCTTCTATCAGTTTTATATTCTCGTTAATTTTTTTTGTCAGATACAATTCAGGATTGATCGTATCAAACTTAAGTAATCTCAATTTCATAAATTCAGCTTTGTAAATGATGCAGTATTAACTTCATTTAATTACACAAGTATATTTTCAATGTAAAAGTTTGATCGTTTGTTTAAAATCTGACTTTTCATTTTTTAAGTTCATCATATATTTTCTTCCAGTCAGAAATAGTATTTTCATATAGAAAATTCTTTTTGATTATCTCTGCATTTCCCCGGCAATTTGATTTTTCATTATCAAAATTATTTATAAGAGACGGAATCAGTGTTTTCAATTCGGATAAATTTTCTATTTCTTTGCAATACAACCCAAGCCTTCTAAGCTTTCCGTATTGAAGCCACGCCCCGTTAACAACAATATTACCCGCAAACAAAGATTCTAACATTGCTGCGTTTATTGCATCTGTTTCACGTAAATTTAATTTTATCTCACTTGATATAATGAAGTCAGTTAGCTCTTCCTCGGCCATATAATCTGTTAATATCTTGCTTCCGAAACTTACATTCCTGCAAACCTCTTTTACCTTTTCAAGATAATTTTCATTTTCATATTCGAGTCCGTATGTCATCGGAATCACAACATAAAATTTTTGCTTAATTTCACTTTCTATTTCATCAAGTATTCTGAGTATTTCTGTATGCTTCTGTTTTGATGAAGCGCTGTATCCGAGAATAATTAATTTTTTACCTTCTTCAATTCCGTTTTTTCTTTTGAAATTTTTTATAGTACCCTCATTACATCTCATTTCAATTCTGTCAATTCTGCTTTTACTTACACTGAAATCCGCATACCTGATCTTAGGGGAAAGATCTCTTCCGAATTTCGCAAGCACTGTTTCTTTTAATTCTAGAGAATTCACTGTTATCAGATCAGCTCTTTTTAAACCTTCAAATTGCTTTTTATAATTTTTTACTCCTGAAACCTGATACAGATCAGAACCCCAGAATGTCATAAGTATTTTTTTATTTTGCGGAATGAAATGTATCGCAGCAAGATAATCCGGCGACAGGTAATGAAAATGTATTACATCATAGCTTTCGAAAATCTGTTTTAACTTTGCAGCATAAATATCCTTCATTGAAATTTCTCTGATCTGATTCATTACAGCTCCTGTTCTGAATCTGATAATGTTTCTTATAATTTTACTTCTGTTATA
Source organism: Bacteroidota bacterium (assembly GCA_036782915.1). Classification (GTDB taxonomy): domain Bacteria; phylum Bacteroidota; class Ignavibacteria; order Tepidaquicellales; family Tepidaquicellaceae; genus JAEUSI01. The sequence goes on from DAIPYE010000027.1 coordinate 20,777, forward strand.
ATGGTCTTTTAAAATATATACTATGGCATTTATCTTATTTCCTGCCGCTAAATTAACTTCTTTTCTCGACGGAAGACTTATAACTTTGTCAAAAACCTTTCCTTCTTCATTCGTAATTTTTACTCCTCCGGGCTTTACAGGATCAGCAACTGTAATTGTAAAATCTCTGTATTGTTTCTTCAGCGCAATTGTAAAATTTGCCAGTGTATAATAACTGCAATGTCCCAGAAACAATACTCTCATCTAATATAATTTTCCTGATTTACTATTTTTTTTTCTTCTGAATAATTCTTCCGCTCTGTTGTATTCTTTCCAGTCCCCGATATCCATCCATGACATTTCACTGACAGGAAAAACTCCGACTCTGCCTTTTCTTTTTTTTATACTTGAGATCAGATCAGTAATGTGAAATATATTCTTATCCGGGATCTCCTGAAGTAAATGCGGCTCTAGAATATACATACCGGAATTTATCATCAGTGTTATTTCCGGTTTTTCCTTTAGTCTTTTTAATAACCCGTCTTCCTCCACTTCAAGGGTTCCATAAGGTATCTGCTGATGTTTCAAAGCACCTATTATTGTCAGTTCATTTTTGTTGTCTCTGTGATAATTCAAAACTTCCATATAATCCTGATCAAGAAATATATCACAGTTTGAAACAAAAAAAGTTTCCTTTATCACATCTTTTAGTAAATGCAGACTTCCTGCTGTCCCCTGCGGCTTTGATTCCCTTACAAATACAGTCTCGTAATCCGTATTATTCAACTCATCAAAATAATTTTCTATCATGGATGCTTTGTAATTCATCAGCAGGTAAAATTTTCTTACTCCTCTTTTCACAAAGCTGTCAATAATCAATTCCACTATTGCTTTATCTCCGAGCGGAACAAGCGGTTTCGGAATTATATTTGTCAGCGGCTTTAATCTTACTCCTTCTCCTCCTGCCATAATAACAACAGGTATATTCAGTTCCTTAAAATTTGAAGTATGACTTTCATTAAATATATCATTCCAGAATATTACATTTACAATTTCGCCTGTCCTTTTTAAGATCGGCATAAATTCTGATCTGTAAAAAATCATTTCGGTTTTGACTTTTTCAATGCTCTCATCTTCAAAACAAACTGTAATATCATTTCTGAGAATTTCAACAACAGGTGTTTCCAACGGCTTCCCCTTTATAATTGCTCTCTGCAGATCACCAATACTTACTACACTTTTAAAAACTCCTTTATCTGAAATTATCAAAAGCTTCTTTTCAAGCTCATCCATTTTTTTAAGTGTTGCCAGTATCGTGTATTCAGTATTTATGGAAATACCCTTTAGTATTTCCTTCAGATCTTTTCTGTTGCTATTCATAATCAGTATTCAAACTTTTTAAATTTTCTTATTCTTAGAAACTATACTCATTTGCTTTATACTTTTTTAAATTCTCCGCGTCTCTGAACCACTCTATTGTTTCGTGTAAACCTTTTTCCAGTGTGTATTCTTTTCTCCATCCGGTAAGTTTCAGTATTTTTTCATCCGAACCCATCAACCTGTCAACTTCACTGTTTTCAGGTCTTAATCGAATATCATCACATACTATTCTTGCTCCCGGATTTATAATTTCAATGATTTTCTTTGCCAGATCTCCTATTGAAATTTCAATATTAGTGGCTATATTAACTTCTTCTCCTGCCAGTTCATCTGAAGTTGCGATCTCTGTAAATCCGTTCACGGTATCTTTTATATAAACAAGATCTCTTGTAGGATGAAGTGAACCGAGTTTTATTTCATCTGCTCCATTTAATAACTGAGTTATAATTGCAGGGATCACTGCTCTTGCCGACTGTCTCGGACCGAATGTATTAAATGGTCTTACTATAGTAACAGGCAATCCAAAACTTCTGTAAAATGATTCCGAAAGATAATCAGCTCCGATCTTTGAAGCTGAATACGGGGACTGACCCTGCCTTGGATGCTTTTCATCTATTGGAACATATAGTGCTGTACCGTAAACTTCAGAAGTGGATGTTACTATTACCTTTTCTGATTTGTTTTTTAATGCAGCCTGCAAAACGTTCAACGTACCTTTTATATTTGTGTCAATATAACTTTCAGGTGTGTGATAACTGTATGGTATTGAGATCAATGCTGCAAGATGAAAGATCAGATCAATTCCTTCTGTCGCTTTTTCCACCATATTCCCGTCTCTTATATCTCCCTGTACAATTTCAATCTCATTTAATTTTACCTTTGAAAATGTATCTAACCAGCCCAGTGAATTAAATGAATTATAATAAGTAAAAGCTTTTACTCTGCAGCCTGTCTCTAATAATTTTTCCGTTAAATGGCTGCCTATGAATCCGTCAGCTCCGGTAACTAATACTTTTTTATTTTTTAATTTCATTTTTACTTACTTTTAAAATTTATTACTTATAAAACTGACCGTTCATCAATCCGTAACTCCCAGCCCTGTTCTGTTTGCCTGTTTTCCAGAAGTCTCCTGGCAGCACCTGAATATTTACTGCGTTTTCTACTGAATCTAAAACATTCTCTGTTCCAGTCCCGTCAAGTCCGGCAAATAATTTTATGGAATAATTATCCGCACGTAACAGTAATTCCGGAATTTTTAAAAATACTGATCCGGCCTTTTCCATATTCTCAAATCTTACTCCCATTTCATCTGTTACAAATATTGTTTTTACATTTCCGTATCCGTCCATGAACGCAACGGAAATTATCAGGATACCTTTCAGAC
>DAIPYE010000028.1:0-18102 GCA_036782915.1 Bacteroidota bacterium
CTGCCACATACCGCAACTGACCAATGCTGCAGGTTAGATTCAATCCTTTTAATGCTAATAATGTGTGAATACTTATGCCTGAAAATACAATCAGCAGTATTAAAAAATACTCTTTAACTTGCTTCCGGAAAATAAGGATTATTAAGGCATATATGAAAAACAGAATTTGAATTAAACCGAATATCTTGAAGGAATGAAGAAAGTAATAATACCAATCTATCCCTGTGTCAATCTTCAACAGCTTTGTATGCAATAAAATTTCATAAAAAAACTTCATGGGGTTTTTTGTAATCAGTGTCGTGTAAACATACCATAATGCCGGACCAGTAAAGATCAAAGGCAGTATTTTGAAATTTTTTCTGTATGCGTAAATTAAAAAAAACAATCCCGCTGCATAAAAATATTCTGTCCTGAATGTAAAGATCAGTGATGAAGCTATCATAGCTGCCGCAGGTTTGTCCTTTATGTAAAAATAAAATGAAAGTACAATAAGAAACGCTGCAGGAAGTTCTGCAAGTGATGTATAAGATATGTTGAATAATACAGGTTGAAATCCGATGACAGGAATTATCCACTCTGAATATTTAACATTTTTAAACTCTAATATTTTTTTTGCATAATATATCGTGATAAGAAAAATAAGCGATGAAGCGATCTGAACTCCTGTTAATCCGAACTGTGCCGGCAAAGCAAAAAGCAGTACTCTTCCCATTCTGTGCCAGGCATCCGTGCTTAATAAATAAGAATCAATGTAATGTCTGTTGAAATTAAAATGACAGCTGTCATCAATAAAATAAAAACCGTCGGAGTTTTTTATCCAAATGATCTGAACTATGATCAGCAAGATCCAGAATAAATAGGTTAAGTTTTTTCTGTTCAATATTTAAAATTTATAAATGAAATATTTTCCGAATAGTAAGTGAATTAAATTATGCTCCTATCATCTGAATAACGACTCTCCTGTTCCTTGAGCGGTTGTCAAAGTCAATTAATATCAGTTGCTGATATGTCCCTAAAATTAACTCGCCTTTTAAAAAAGGTATGTTTAAAGATGTTCCGAATATAGCCGACCTGATATGAGCATGTCCGTTATTATCTCCCCATGTTTCATTGTGATGATACTTAGCATAAACAGGAATAAGTTTGTCAAGTATTCTCGGAAGGTCCTTAACTAAACCGGGTTCGTATTCTAATGTGGTAATAGATGCTGTTGAACCGATCGAAGTTATATTGCAGTTTCCTTCTGACATTTTTGATCCGTAAAGAATCTCTTTCACATTATCTGTTATATTTTTTATATCGCAATTTCCCACAGTGGAAACAATAATTTCTTTTGTGACAATTCTCATTATGATATTATAATGTTTATTCCTTTAAGTACAAGATTTCTGTCAATTACATTTATCAGTCCGGTTTTTTTATAGGTAAGCTCTGAATACCCTCCGGTTGCAATTACAAAAAGATCGCCATGCTTTTTTTTCATTTCTGTAATAACTCTTTCTGCAGCAAACAGGCTCTGATATAAAACACCTGATTTTATATTATCCTTTGTATTGTCATTAAAAATATTTTTTGGAAAAGCTAAGGGTATAGCAGGCAGGGAAGTCCTGCTTATCAGTGAATTTAAGGAAGTTTTTATGCCCGGCGAGATCATTCCGCCTGTTAAAGTTTTATTGCTTACTAAAGTATAAGTTGTTGCAGTTCCAAAATCTATTATCAGTTTATTCCTATTTTGAAATATTGTTTCAGCCGCTACTGCATTACAAATTCTGTCATTCCCAAGACCTTTTTTATATTTGATCTTTATCTGATCAACTGAATTTATATCGATGAATTCAGGTACTGTTTTCAGATTTTTAATGAAAAAATCGGTAATGAATTTTCTGTTAGTTGTTTGCAAAACTGAAATTCCGATTTTATTCACTGAATATTTTGAAACATGATTATTTATGTTCTTAAAATTTTTCCGGAAATCTTTTTTGAAACTGCTTTTTGAATATGGATAACGGGACAAAAGTTTTACTTTAAAATCAGGTTTACTGTCAGAAATAACTGCACCGCAGATCCCTGTTTTTATGTCCGAGTTTCCTATGTCTATAAGTAAATTAACCAATATTTTCTACTTGAAATAAAAAATGCGTAAAAGATGATATCTCTTACGCAGTTTAAAAGTTTTTAAGCCGGATTTATTTAAAAGGGAATTTAAATCCGAATGTAAAAATAAAACATGAAATATTACCTAAATCATAAGAATCATTTATGATCAGTTTATACTTTCCGTCTACCAAAAGTACGATCGAAGATCCTAATTTCCCGAATTCAATTCCTGCTCCCAGTATTATACTAAGCTTTACTAAGTTTACATCAGAATTTATATATGTGTTATAAAAATTCACTCCCAGTCCGCCGTCAACGTATGGCATAGCGCCTTTTTTTCCAAAATACTTTCTTCCAATTCCGTCTATTTCAAAATTATTCTGCTCTTCCTGATTCCAGTAATTCATTTGAGGAACAAACATTATTCCTCCTGTCTTTATCTCAGCGAACGCACCGATGGCATAACCTACTTTCCCGTCAATAGCTGCAACTCCTCCATTAAAACCAATACTGGACTGCTTGGAGGAAATTCTGTTTAGGTCTGCTCTATCTTTCTTTTCGGTTTTGTAATTCTGATTTAAACTTTTGATTTCAGGAATGAATTGTGAATATGAACTTGATGATATTAAAAACATAAATATAACTAAAGGCAGAATTAGTCTTTTCAATTAATATTAATTTTATTTGAGAAAATATGTTTATTTATAATAACTATCTTAATTAAGATTTGAAATTTCCATTTTCTTTATATCATCTCTGATCTGAGCTGCTTTCTCATAGTCTTCTTTATCGATTGCTTCATCAAGTTCGCTTTTTAACTGAATCAGTTTCTTTTCTTTATTGGAAAGATTCTTGGTTGCTTCAGCAGTCAAAGGATTATTCTGTTCCGGATTAAGTTCTGATCCGGGAAAATCTGTTTCACTTTCTTCTTTAGGTAGAATCTGTTCATCATAATCAGGTATAAATCCTACTTCATCCATAATATCGGAATTTACATATATAGGAGCAGAAAATTTTAAAGCAATAGCAATTGCATCCGAAGGTCTTGCATCCATCTCATCAATACTCGAAGAATCAAATTTAATTTTTGCATAAAATGTGGAATCGCGTAATTCATTTATTGTAATATAATTTACTGAATATCCGAATGCATCGATTACTTCCTTTAAAAGATCATGTGTTAAAGGTCTCGGCGGTTTGATTCCTTCCAGCTCAAGTGCAATTGACTGCGCTTCATACTGACCTATAATTATCGGAATGCGTCTGCTGCCGGCTATTTCTTTTAATATAATTGCATATCCGCCGCCGCTGATAGATGGTGTCAGTGAAAGTCCGAATATATCAACCTGTATTGTGTCCTGTGAATTATCCATGAATTTTATTTAAAAAACCTTTTCTGAAATAATTTGAAATCTGATCATTTTGTATTCTGTAAAAAAGAATTCATTAATTTGAAAGAACTTTTTTGAATTCTTCTGTCATTACAGGTATAACTTCAAATACATCACCTACAATTCCGTAATTTGCAATCTGAAATATCGGCGCATCTTTGTCTTTATTTATTGCTACTATACATTTTGAAGATGACATTCCAGCTAAATGCTGTATTGCTCCGCTGATACCGCAGGCAATGTATAAACTTGGTGAAACTGTCTTTCCTGTCTGACCAACCTGTTCAGAATGTGGTCTCCATCCTGCATCGACAACTGCTCTTGATGCTCCGATTGCTGCATTGATAGATGAAGCAAGTTCTTCAACAAGTTTGAAATTTTCAGGCTCTCTCAATCCTCTTCCGCCGGATACAATTCTGTCAGCTTCTGAAACATCAATTTTCTCACTGCTTACAATTATATCTTTTACGATTGTTGAAAAGTCAGAATCATTTAAATTGAGTGAATTTATGTCAATTTTTTCTATTACAACATTTCCGCCATTTGCTTTTACAGGTTTAAACACATTTGGTCTGAGGGTAAAAATAACTTTATCTGAATTTGCTTTTATTGATGTAATGCTTTTCCCGGCAAAAACAGGTCTTGATGCTGTTAAATTTCCATTTTCTGTTTTAATTTCAATGCAATCACAAAATACTGAGGAATCAGTTTTAACAGCAATTCTCCCCGCTAGATCTTTTCCGAGTGATGTTGCGGACAAAAAAATAATTTTTACATTGTTCATTATAGTTATCTCACTTATCACTTTTGAAAATGATGAAGGAGAATACTTGAAATTCGCGGAAGGGAATTTACCGTTTAGTTCATTCAGATCAACAGACAGGATTTTTCCCGCACCGTATTCTGATAAAAGCTGATATACACTTTCAGATGCATTTCCAATTGTAAGAACCAGCAATTCAGAATTTGTTTCTTTCGCTGTTTTATATGCTTCTGCTACAACTTCAAATGCAGAATTCTTAAACTTTCCGTCTTTTAACTCAGCAAATGCTAATATTTTTTCTGACATTATTTAACTTTTTAAATTTTCGCTTTAATTATATTTATCTTAAGTTTATTTATAATTCTAAAAATTAAATTACCTTTGCCTCTTCTCTGAGCAGTTTTATTAATTCCGCGACATCATCCTTACCATTCATAAATATTTTACCGCTGGCTTTAGCAGGAGGTAAATTCATTTCTATAATATCAACTTTGTTCCCGTTATAAGTTGCAGCAATTTCCTCAATTGGTTTTGATTTTGCCGCCATGATGCTTTTCAAATTCGGATATCTGGGTTCGTTAAGACCTTTCTGAGCTCCAATGACAATCGGAAGGGAAGATTCTATTATCTCCTTGCCTCCTTCAATCTCTCTTTCAGCAGTTATTTTTCCGTCTGCAATTTCCATTTTTACGACAACATTTATGCATGGAAGATTTAATAATTCTGATACCATTGACGGGACAATGGAACCGTCATAATCAATAGACTGCTTTCCGAATAACACTATATCAGGATTCTGACTTTTTATATAATCTGCAAGATTTTTAGCAACTGTAAAACTGTCATAGTTTTCTGAACCTGATTTTATGAATACACCTTTATCAGCTCCCATCTGGAAAGACTTTTTTATGGCTTCCTTTGACTTATCTGAACCAAATGAGATAGAAATAACTTCTCCTCCGTTTTTTTCTTTTAAACGCAGTGCTTCTTCTACGGCAAATTCATCATAAGGATTTAAAATATAGCTTACTCCGGCTTCATCTATTGATATTTTTGAATCTGAAACTTTCACTTTTGTTGTACTGTCAGGAACTAATGCTACGCAAACTATTATTTTCATCTGTGTTTGTAATTGATAAATTCATAAGATTTTTTTTTAAACTTTGCAAAATCTTATAGTAAAAATTCGTTTTTTATTTAATATTGCAAAATAATTTTATTAATATGTAAAATCAATTTCAAATTTTCTGCAATAATGCAATTGATGTAAAAGTAATAATTTTGTATATTTGTAAACATCGCGGGATGGAGCAGTTGGTAGCTCGTCGGGCTCATAACCCGAAGGTCGAAGGTTCAAGTCCTTCTCCCGCTACAAATCAAAACCCCGGAATTTTAGCTCCGGGGTTTTTTGTTTTTTCAGCAATTGTTTTTGTTTATTAAACTTTTTGAACTTCATCCTGTCTTACCGCAGATTAAAAAATTCAATAAATTAAAAAAAACATTATGTTGAAAAAAAAATTGTCACAGCCATTTTTATTAATTTTTATCTTCCTTTTGTATACCGGTACTGTTTTTTCCCAAAATGATCAAAAAAATAATGATGACACATACAAGCATCATGAAAAAGTAAAGAAGTCTCCTGAAGAAAGAGCAACAAAAATGACAGACAGAATGAATAAAAATCTCTCATTATCTGATGGCCAGTATAAAGAGATTTACAATTTGTTTTTAAATCGTGCTAATGAGCATGCACAGAACAAAGAAAAATATAAATCCTTGGATAAAGAGTCGAGGAAGCAGTTAAGAAATGAGAATAAAGAAACTTTCAGAAAACAGCTTGAAAGTATTCTTAATAAAGATCAGATTGCAAAATTACAGGAAATGAAAGCTAAACATAAAGAAAAGAAGAAGGGAAAAAAGGAAAATAAAGGCGACATGAAATTTTAAAATTGAAAAAATTTTCAGTAATTTTTTAAAAAAGATGCCCGGGAGTTTAAATTTCCGGGTTTTTTAATATTTAAAGAGTTTCTTTTTCTATTTTTTTCCTGATCTTTTCAAGAAGCCACTCTCTGTCATATATATTTTTTGATTTTCCGATTCTGCTTTCCAGATAAGAAAGATTTATTTTTCTCGAGCCGGTATTGTATTGAATCAATTTCAGGGTAAATGCAAGAAAATTGTTGAGTAACGATTTTCTGCTTTCTGAAATTAGCTGATTATTATTAAGGAAATGTTTGTAAGTATCTATAATTGATATGGCAGATTCATAATATTCCAGTTCATAATTAATTTTTAACTGAAGAATTTTTATATCTACTTTATATACAGACTGATCGAATTTAACTCTGTTCAGACTGTTTAATGCCTTATGGTATGCTCCTTTTTCAAAATTAAGAAGTGCATAACTGTAATTTTCCACATTAGAAATTTGATTAGGTACTACTTTCCTTGAATATTTATGTATAAATTCTTCCATAACCTTCAGTTCTTTTACAGCAATACAGTTAATAAGTACATTTCTGTATAAGTCGATTGGAATATATGAATTTTCTGTTGACTTAAAATACTCTTTTCTCCAAAGAATAGAATGTAGTTCAAATATCTCTCTGTCCAGATCGAAACTGGAATCTAATCCTTTAGTTTTCTTTGTTACACAATAATCTATAAGACTCGAATACAGAAAGTAATTTTCATTTAACCCAAGTTGTTTTGAATGTGAGATCAATGAATTTTTGAAATCAAAATAATTTTTTTCATTTTCAAGATCGACAAATGTTTTTAACGAATTAAAATATATTTCAATGATAGGGACTTTAAGATTAGAATTTTCGGTGATAAAGTCAGTAATTTTTTCGAAATCAAACAATTCCAGAAAGTTTGATATTACTCCTATATTTTTGTTTATGTTGTATGAATTTGAATAGTTAAGAAGAATAGTGTTTAGAGTAAGTGATTCTTTTACAAAAAAGCAGATAAAATGAACGATTCCATTTATATACTTTTCAGATTCTGAAGTAACAGTTGATTTTTTAATGGTTTTTTCCACCAGGAGATTTAAAAAAAACTTCCCCTTCTCAATCTTATATTTGCTGTAAAAATATTCATCATCTGTAATATTTCTTGATTCCAGATTTTTTTCCGTAAGTTTCATCTGGCTGTTAAATAAATTGTGTTCTCCTCTTTTAAACAGCTCTTCAGTCAGGAAAAAGGAAGATTCAGAATCTTTTTTTTCAAATCCTTCCTGTTTTAGAAACTGAAGTGCGAGTTTTAAAAGATCTGACATAAGGTTTCTGAAAGTAGAATCGTTATATTTCACATTTTTATAAATATGCTTATAAATGTTTTCCTTTATAAAACTCCTGTCTGTAAATTCCGGATAATATCTTTTTAAAACTTTAAAAAGCTTTATAAGCATTATCCTTTTATTGAAATACGGTGAGTGAAGGAATTGATTAAACCAAACCATTTCTTTGGCTGAAAAGGTTTTTAAGAGTTCTATTAAAGGATGTGTATACAATTAGTTTAATAGTTGATTATTGAAATTTGCGACACAATTTGCAATTAATATGGTACAAAAATACATTAAACTGATTTAAAACGCAATATTTTATGGACATTCAATATATTTTCTATCAATTAACTGCGACAAATTAGAATTTATTTCTTTGTTTTAACCTCAATATGTTGTTAGTTTTGTATAAACTTAATCAAGAAAAGGAGAAGTTATGAAAAACTTTATTAAAAATTTAATCTTCACATTAGTATTTATTTTAGCAGTTAATTTTACTTTTGCAAATAATTGCAATGCTAATACAAACTCTAATGTTGCTAAAAATTCAGAAAAACTGGATTTAGTTATTGTAAAAACTACTGAAGGTGGTGTTTCTTATATCAATATTTATACAGATAGTGGTATTTTGGTTTTAAAAGTTGCTGAATTATAATATTGCAGATTTAAATTTCTAATTTAGTTTAAGTAACATATTTGATTTAGATTGTAAAATTCTTTATAAAATTCATTTTGTTCAATTTTTAAAAGAATTACATCTCTCGTATCTCCTTTCACCGTTCAAAATTTGGGGTTGAACGGCCTTGAGGGATGTAATTGTTTTAAAAAATAGATCTGAAGTTTAGATAATTATCCTGGTTTTTCCTTTTCTCCGTTTAAAGATTAAGTTTAACGGTATTACAGGATTAGAATAAATATAAGATTTGTTTTCAGAAGTTCAAAAGGTATAAAAAAAAATACACTCCTCGTTTCTCCTTTCACCGTTCAAAATTTGGGGTTGAACGGCCTTGAGGGGTGTATTTTATTTTCGACTTTTTGGGTTAGTCTGTACAAAACTACAAAATTCTATTCATTTTGTAAAGTAGATTTAATTTATTGTTTAAATTTGCTTTAAAATTCCTTTAAAATCGGCATTTTTGAAATATGTTCCAGGTATTATTTATAATATAAATATCTGAATCTTCTTTTTTCTGAATTTTTTCTACACTCTGTAGTTATCTGCTTTCCAGTTTTTAATTCTTTTTTTAATATCATCATTACTTAAATTTTCCGATAAAGCATTTTTAGTCAATTCAGGAAATTCTTCATCCGATGCAAATCGTAATGCAAGGATCTGTGATATCTTTAAATTTCTGTCAAAAAGGTTTCCAGTAAATACAAAATGTCTTAAATTCTCTTCAGCTCTGATTGCTCTGTCCTGAGCTTTTAAAGCAAAAGATCTGATATAATAAAACATTAAAATTAATAAAACAGAAACAATAAAAAACATTACACTGTATCGCAGATCATAGTGATGTTTAAATGAAGAATACAAACTGTATATAGATGAAATGAATAGAATTAAGCAGAGACTAAATGCAATACCATGATATCCTTTTAGTAATCTTTTGTGATTTTTGTAATTTTGCTCTTTCATGATTGATTTTTTGAATTGATAAAAAATATTTTTTTTGAAATTTAACCTGGCTTTGTTTATTATTTCAGTATAACTAAAACTAAATTGAAATAAAGAATTATCAAATTTGTTTTTACTGAATAATACCTTTCATTCTCTTACCCCCTGTAAAAAAATTATATTGGTTATCTATAACAATTATATAATACCAGTTTGTACTTTCTGATCCGCCGTTTATTAATTTATACTCTGTATAATTTATCCTTTGATTTACTAATGTTTTTTTGAACTTGTTATAACCTGCTTCAAAAGCCATTTCATAATTATAAACTAAAGTATCACCGTCGAAAATAATTGTTTGTGAGCCGGAAACATTAACTTTTCTGTCACAATACATATAAAAAAAATATAATCTCCAATCACTTGTATATTTTTTGGAGGAATGTTTGAATTAACCAATGCTCCGTCAACCTGTCCGGCTTTGTTATTAAAAGCGCCAATGTATAATGAATTACCCGTTGCATCAGGATTAGATATTGTTGCTCCGAATGGAAATAAAATACTTAAATTATATAATGCTGATGCCGGAGGATTTGACAATGATATATTAAACATGTTGTCAGAACCCACAGAATCAGTTCCTGCGATAAAATCTTTTGTATCCGCAGTATCTGTTCCGACTATTGCTTTCATATACCTGGAAGTGGCAGTTATATTATTTACCAATCCGCCAAGTGAAGTTACAAGACTGGAATTAACATTACTGTTATTTTCACTGGTAGGGGAATCGTTATTACAGGATTGAAATGAAACAGCAAACAAAATTAAAATTGCCGGAAGAAAAATTACTTTGAAGATTTTCAAAATTTAATTTTTAAGTTCAGTTAAAAAAATGTTTAATAAAAAAACGATAATTAAAAATTTTAATTATCGTTTAAAGAACAAAAAAAAGAATTGTTAAATCTAAAAGCTAATTTTTAGCTTCCTGTTTATTTATTTTAGACTTTTGATCCTGATACGCTTTCTTATCATAAATCGAAATTGATTTATCAATACAATCATTGGCTTTTTTAATGTCTTTATTCTGAAAATATAACTCTGACATTATATAATAAGCGCTTGCCTCATTTACTGTTCCGCTAACATATTCAATACTTTCCTGAAGTGATTTAATGCCTTCTTTACGTTCAGCTTTTGTAGATTTATCATTTTTCATGATCTTATAACCTTTGCCTAAAAGCATGTCACCATAGCTTTGCTTTAAATCAAAATCACTTTTACCAAATTTTTCGAAAGCGACATTATATAAATCTGATGCTGATTTGTAATCATTCTTTTCCGCATAGTAAGATGCCAGTGTGATATAGCCATCTTTAAGCTTGTTACTATTGGGGTATTCAGCTATAAGGTTCTTAATTGCTTCAGGATTTTCGCCCATTCCTGCAAGCAAAAATTTAGCATCGTCAGTATATCCTTTGTCATTGGAAGGATCCAGTGAAATTGTTTTTTCAAGGTAAACTTTTACATCTCCGTCAAGTCCGCTTGAAGAAATTTTTTCAGCCATTAAAAAATTTGCCGAAGCATCAGAAGGGTTTTCATCAAGTATTTTTTTAATAGAACTGTAAGTATTGACACCTTCATTGTAATCTTTCATTTTGATAAGAAACTGATCTGCAGGGAGGTAACCATAAATCCTGTCAATTTCAGTTCCATCAGATGCTGTAAAAACTATCGTAGGGAATCCCTTTATTCCGTATTTCTTTGCCAGCTCGGGACCTTCGCCTTTTTCAGCATCGATCTTCCAGTTGATCTGATGTGAATTGGCATAATCTGAAACTGCAGAATTAGTATAAACCTTCTTATCAGTTTCCACACACCATTTACACCAGTCAGTTACAAAATCTATCATTACAACTTTGTTTTCCAGTTTTGCAAGATCTAAAATCTCCTGATAAGATCCTTTTGAAAAACTTACATCTTCAGCCGAAGATGTCCTTGTAATAATAAATATAAATAAAATTATAAAACTTTTTAAAATTGATTTCATTTTCCAACTCCTGATTTATTTTTTTAGAAATTACTAATATTGATTTATATCTGCAATGTTATTAATAAGTAAAGCAGTTTAAAAAAAATAAATTTCTATGTTAAATTTGTTTGCTCACTAATTTAAATATCCAATTCTAAAGTCTTTCTATTTCCCGAATTGCTCAGCTTCTGTTGATTCTGATAAAGCAGTAGTGGCCGAATGACCGGATGTAATAGCCATTTGTACTTCATCAAAATATCCGGTACCGACAAAACTCTGATGTTTTATGGCTTTATATCCCGAACTTTTTTCCAGGGCAAATTCCAGTTCCTGTAATTTAGTGAAAGCTGTCATTCCCGAATCCCTGTATTCAAGGGCAAGCTGAAACATTGTTGTATTAAGGGCATGAAATCCCGCAAGCGTGATAAACTGAAATTTATATCCAAGATCTCCAAGTTCATTCTGAAAATCCGCGATCTGTGTATCATTCAGATTTTTTTTCCAGTTAAAAGAAGGTGAACAATTGTAGGCAAGCATTTTTCCGGGGAATTTTTCATGTATTGCATCAGCAAATTCTTTAGCCTCTGAGATATAAGGATGAGATGTTTCACACCAGATCAGATCTGCAAAAGGAGCATAAGAAATTCCCCTGGCAATTGCGCTTTCAATGCCACCTTTAATTCTGTAAAATCCTTCCTCAGTTCTGTCACCGTTTATAAATTTCCTGTCTCTTTCATCAATGTCGCTGGTCATTAAATGAGCGCTGTTTGCATCGGTCCGGGCAATCAGAATTGTAGGAACACCCATTACATCTGCTGCAAGTCTTGCAGAAACAAGTGTGTTAATAAATTCCCTGGTAGAAACTAAAACTTTTCCACCAAGATGACCGCATTTCTTTGCTGAACTTAACTGATCTTCGAAATGTACTCCCGCAGCTCCGGCTTCTATCATACTTTTCATTAACTCAAATACATTCAGTGATCCGCCAAAGCCTGCTTCTGCATCAGCTACAATCGGAGCAAACCAGTCAGTTTCATAATTCTCTTCCATATGCGAGATCTGATCTGCTCTTAAAAAAGCATTATTGATCCTTTTAACTACGGAAGGTACGCTGTCAGCCGGATATAAACTCTGATCAGGATAAGTCTGCCCTGCATTGTTCGCATCAGCAGCTACCTGCCAGCCGCTTAAATATATTGATTTTAAACCTGCCTGAACCTGCTGTACTGCCTGATTTCCTGTCAATGCTCCGAGAGCACGGATGAATTTTTCTGTATGCAGTAGATTCCATAATTTCTCTGCACCTAATTTCGCCAATGTATGTTCTATCTGAACAGAACCGCTTAGTTTATATACTTCATCTGCTGAATATGGCCGTTCAATTTCTTTCCATCTCTCATCTTTTTCCCATGATTCTTTTATCTGATTGATTTTATCAATTTTATTACTTTTACTTTTTTTATCCTGCTTTTTCATTTTGTATATCGTTTGATTTATATGTGGGATTAAAATTTTTTTTTAAAATAATTTAAATATACCTGTATGCTGACAAGGTTAGAAATTCACTGAAATTCTTATCAGTTGAAAGCTTATTGAATATCTTTGCAGCAAGATCATACTTACCTGAATTAAATCTTTCTTCACCGACAAGACTTCTGATCTTATCAAGTTCTTCAGCTACAATGTCATAATACATCTCAAGTGTAATTCTTCTTTCGTCATTCAATATTCCATTACTGTGATTGATCCATTGCCAGATCTGTGCTCTTGAAATTTCAGCTGTTGCAGCATCTTCCATTAAATTATATATCGGAACACACCCGTTTCCTTTTAGCCATGACTCAAGATATTGTATGGAAATATTTATATTCTGTCTTAAACCGTTTTCTGTAATTTCTCCCGCAGGTACTTTCAAAAGATCATTTTGAGTAATGTTCACATCCTCACGTTTATTTGATATCTGATTTTTATCAGGCATGTTTTTGTCAAATATTTCCTTTGCTATCCCGATAAGTCCTGGATGGGCAACCCACGTTCCGTCATGTCCTGCTTTTGCTTCACGTTCTTTATCTTCCATAACTTTAAACATTGCTGTTTCATTGGCTTTTTCATCATTCTTGATCGGGATCTGAGCTGCCATACCTCCCATTGCATGTATTCCTCTTCTGTGACATGTTTTTATAACAAGTTCAGAATATGATTTTAAAAAATGAACGTTCATAGTAACCTGTGATCTGTCAGGTAAAACAAATTTATCAAAATTTCTGAATTTTTTTATAAAACTGAAAATATAATCCCATCTGCCGCAATTCAGTCCTGCAGAGTGTTCTTTAAGTTCATATAAAATTTCATCCATTTCAAAAGCAGCAAGTATTGTTTCTATCAATACTGTTGCGCGGATAGTGCCGCGTGGTATCCCCAGTTGTTTCTGAGCATAATTAAATACATCATTCCATAATCTGGCTTCTTTATAGCTTTCAAGTTTAGGCAGATAAAAATAAGGTCCGGAACCTTTCTCCATTAAATTTTTTGCATTATGAAAAAAATACAACCCAAAATCAAAGATTGAAGCAGAGAACGGTTCATTGTCCAGCAAAATATTTTTCTCTTCAAGATGCCAACCTCTGGGACGGACCATCAGTGTTGCAGTTCTGTCATTGAGCTTATATGCTTTTCCTTCAGGACTTGTAAAAGAAATTGTCTTGTTAACAGCATCAATTAAATTTAACTGTCCTTCAATATTATTTTCCCAGGTGGGAGAATTTGAATCTTCAAAATCAGCCATAAAAACATTTGCTCCGGAATTCAATGCATTAATTATCATTTTTCTGTCTACGGGACCGGTGATCTCAACTCTTCTGTCAAGCAGATCCTCAGGAATTTCAGCTACAGTCCAATCGGTTTCCCGGATATGCCTTGTTTCATGAGGATAATCAGGCATTAATCCCGAATTGATCTCGCTCTGTTTAATGATCCTGTAATCAAGTAATTCTTTTCTTTTAGGATTAAACTTTTTCTGAATTCCGGAAATAAAATTTAATGCTTCAGGTGTAAGTATATCATTAAAATTCTCTTTTATGATACCTTTGATTTTAATATTATAATCTTTCAAAAGATCTTAAATAAAGTTTATTAAATTTATATTGGGGAGTGAAATAATAAGAATTGCAGGCAATTGATTTTAAAAAAACTGTCATTATTATTTATGTTAATATAATCAATCGGATTTCAACTTACAGGGTAAAACTCAGTGTTAACAATAATTTAAAATTTGTATTTGTAATTATTTAATCAAATTACTTATCTGTAATTCATGAAAATACTTATAACCGGAGGCAGCGGATTGCTTGGGCAATATCTGAACTGCGAACTATATACAGACAATGAAATCCTAACTTTATATAATGAAAACGAAGGTAATTGCAGGGAATTTAATTCATTAAAATCTGATCTTTCAGACATAATTAATTTAGAAAAAATATTTTCTGAATTTAAACCTGATGTTGTAATTCATTCAGCTGCTATTTCCAGACCAGAGCAATGTGATGCTTTACCGGAAGAGTATGTCAGAAATGTAAATATAGTTTTAACTGAGAATTTTGCAGAGCTTTGTCTGAAATACAATTCAAAATTAATTTTTACTTCAACTGACCTTGTTTATGACGGAGATCAGGGTAGGATGCTGACAGAGGAAAGTATATTAAATCCTGTGTCTTTTTATGCGGCGACTAAAGTAGAATCAGAAGAAAGTATTAAAAAAATTTTTGATAACTATATTATTCTCAGAACATCACTTTTGTATGGAATGGGAATGAATCATTCTGTCAATAATTTTCATATTATGTACAATAATTTCGTGGAGAACAAAAGATCAAAATTATTCTATGACCAATTCAGAACACCTTTGTCACTAAAAAACGCTGCTGAAATAATTTCGGAGCTTATCACAAAAGATATTAAAAATGTTGTTTTGAATTTTGGAGGTAGGGAAAGAGTTTCAAGAGTGGAAATTGCTGAGATCACCTGTGATGTTTGTAATTTTGACAGGTCGCTTATTGAGAAAGTATCAATGTATGAAGTTGAGAACCTGCATAAAGTTGCTGATGTTTCACTTAATACTGATAAACTTCAATCTTTTGGGATAAAGCAAAAATCAATTGAAGAATCTGTTTCTGAAATAGTCAGAAAGTTAAAAGTTAAAAGTTAAAAGTAAGTCAGTATTTATCAAAATTCTAACGTTTATAAAATAATGAAGAATTTTAGAATAATATATCTTTTAATGTTCATTCTTTACTGCAATGTTGCACCGGCTCAGGATACTCCTGAGAAAGAGGGATCAAAAACATTTTCCGAAAAAACGATCAATCCATCCATTAAAAATGTCTCAATCAAAAATATTTTAGGTGACACAGATCATGACTTGAAGTCGAACATTAATTTTAAAAATGAAATAATAATTGCTGAAAATAATTTCAAGTTCAGTCAAAATAAAAAAACTGAAAAATATTCGTTTGATATAATTTCATCAGTTGGAAGAAATATAAATTTCAGCGGGATCTGGGACAGCAAAGTTGTAATGAATTTTTCACCGAGTATGTACATTCAGCCTATAGAATTTATAAATATTTATGCTAATTACAGATTAAGCAGCTTTATACCTACCGATTTAAGTGAAGGTAAAATGCAGTTGAAATCATTTGTTATCCAGAGCTTAACTCTACTTGCTGTAGACAATTCCGTGAAATTATTGCTGGCTAACGATACCTGGATCTCCGGATTTATAGAGTATGCAATAAAGAATTTAGTGATGTTTTGTTTCATTAAGCCGGATATAAAAAGTAATAATGATCACACGATTTCCCGGGCTGAAGATGAATACTACTATTATTCCGTGAATATCAGATTTTGAAAAGCAAAAAAAATTTTATTTAATTAATTAACCGACGGGTCAGCAGGAAAAGTAGAGATGAGTTTATATTTTTTACCCATCGATTTCAGGATCCTGTTCCAGAGATTTGATGGTTCATTGTCAAAAATATTTTCTGTAGAAGGTTTGTTAAGATACCATGAATTGATTTTGAGTTCGTCTTTCAGCTGATTCGGACCCCATCCAGCATAGCCGAGAAGAAATTTAAAATCATCAGGATTTAAAGCATTATTCTGAATTAAAATTTTCAGAGATTCATAATTACCACCCCAGTAAATTCCATCCATTATTTCGTGGCTGCCTTCGAGTATGTCTCCGGATCTGTGAATAAAATTAAGAGTATTTGTCTGAACAGGACCTCCGATAAAAACCGGAGCATTGAACTCCGGGAAGTCCTCAATTATTTCATGTAGTTTGTAATCAGTTCGTTTGTTAAGAATAAATCCGACTGAGCCTTCTTCATTATACTCAGTCAGAAGAATTACAGATCTGGTAAAAACATCATTAAGAAAAGGGGCAGAGATCAGGATATTTCCTTTGGCAGGTTCAGCATTTTCAATCATATAATTTTATTTAAAATTAATAAAAAATTATTTAAGTAAAATCATTCTTTTGCTTTCGGAAAAATTTTCAGCAGTTAGCTTATAAAAATAAATTCCCGAAGGAAGGTTATTTGCATTGAACTGAATTGAATTATTTCCACTCTGTACTTTGCCGCTGATCAGAGTTGCTACAGTTTTACCTGTAATGTCAAAAACCTGAAGAGTAACATTCTGCTCTTTTGGCAGTGAAAAATTTATGGTGGTTGTTGGATTAAATGGATTCGGATAATTCTGATAAAGTCTGTATTCAGAAATTACAGCAGTTGTTTTAATATTAGAGATCAGATCATAAGAACTTACTCTGGAGTTTGTTTCAATTTCAGCAAGCCCGGCAAGAGATTCATTATTTATCAGTCCGGTAAAACTTTTGACAATAATTTTCACACTATCCGTAGTGGTGATCGGACTTACCTGAATAGTTGCGCCGTTTACATTTAAAGGACCTGTCGAAGAAATGTGATTTACAACATTATTATCTTTATATAAAAATATCTCGCAATCTGTCACGTGAATATTGGTAGAGTTACCGGAATTTGGCTGAATATCATACATTACAAATTTTCTGATGTCAATCGGAATTTCCCATTTTAAAACTATATACTCATTTGTCGAACCGTTAGCAATCCAGTTTACATTTAGATCCGGATTGTGAGCTTTTCTGTCAACTGCATTCTGACCTTTGAAATCATTACCGCTGAAATTTTTAAAACTGCTTTCTCTTACATCTGCTGAAGTTGAAAGATTTGTAAAAGCACTTTCAGTTACATTTGACGGAACAGTAATAAGTGTATGACCTGCATGACATCCGACACATTTTGTACCGGAGCCGTTATTGCCAAAATTCAATCCTGTTACATGTGCAAATTCACCTTTTCGGTTTGTCATAATTTTCCCGGTACTGTCAACCATTTGTTCAAACATAGAAATATTGGCAGGAATATCTCCTTCTGCGATCTTTCCGTCACGGTCAAGAGCGATTTCTCTGAATAAAATTGGCTGATCTTTTCCATCAGGATCTTCCCTCTGGAAATTAAAAAAGAATCTGAATTTTGCATTCCTTGCAATCCGAGGAGCGTCAGCAACCGGAGCATCTACAGGAGCATTTGAATAAACATTCATACAGTCAAATCTGAATAATCCGCCCTGATAGAAAGTATTTGGATTTGTAGTTGGAGGTACTAAATTTGTATCAAAAGCAGTAAGATATTTAACCATCGGAGGTAACGGTTTTGGAAGTAAAATTTCAGCATTCAATTCAAGTGTACCGGGTAAATCAATCAATGGAGTTAATCCTGAACCGTCCTGATTACAATAATAAATTCCATAATCCTGTTCAATAACAGTCGAAGCATAAGACAACAATATCCTGCCGTCAGGCAGAGGAAGCGG
>DAIPYE010000028.1:18112-20796 GCA_036782915.1 Bacteroidota bacterium
CTGCATAGTACCGTAGGATGGCGGATTTGAAATATATAAAGGAGTTGTAGTATCAACTCCGATCACTTTATAAGCTTCTGAAAATCCACTGTTATAAAATCTGATACCGGGACTACCGCCGGTATTTACCATTGATAATTCCGGAATATAAATACTATACAATTTTCTGTCAGGGGAAACGCGGGGTCTGTAAGAGAACATGCTTTTTCTGTTTCTGGAATCAGCTCCATATTGTTTAAGTCCGTCTCCATCAGGATTTACAATGCTGACCTGCCAGATATTTCCAATATCAGTTGTCAAAGCAAGTGATTCATTTCGGGTAAATCCGGTACCGGTTAAATTACTTGGCATGTCAATATTTAACCACCATCTTGAATAAAGAATTTTCCCGCTGAAAGGATCTATGGTTGGTTTTTCGCCGCCGTTTCTTTCTGTTGTGATCCGGAACATACCGGTGCCTAAAGTATCGACGATATAAAGATTGGTAGTTTGAATCCCCCCAATAAAAGACAATGAAGGAAACCTTGTTGATGCGAAAATTATTTTTCCGTCGGGAAGATAAACAGGATCAATATCATCATATTCATTAAATTTATAAGCTGCATTTCCGAACTGGGACAGATCAATATTTCTGTCAGTAAATGTTTTTTTACTGATTCTTCTGCTGCTTACATTTAACTCATAAATTCTCCAGTTACTGTCACGGTTTTCAATTCCTGCAAAAACAATTTTCTGACCATTCCAGTGAACACAGGGTTGCTGAACATCAATAAATCTTACATTTCCAAACGTCATTGTACTGTCAATAAGAGTTGAAATATTCCCTGAGCTGTCTCTCATCATGAGTTTTCCCCCGACAACTTTAAATCTGGAAAAAGAACCCATTCCGGGAAGCATACCTGCCTGAGGGTATAGAATATTACCGTTGATTTCATGATTGCGGGAAACAAAAACAAGGGGATAATTGAAAGTTTGACTTTTAGCTATTTCAGAAAATAAAAATAAAATGCAAAATAAAAGGGGAATGAATAATTTTGTATGAAATTTCGACATATTAAAAATTTTATATAAATTACTTAAATAATAATTCTTATTAAACTTAAATTTTAAACTTAAAAATTAATTGTCAGCTGTATTTTGTTTTGGAATATTGTATAGAATTTTATACAAAAGTGAATAAAACAGATTAAATCAGATTTTAAAAAAATTGTATACCATAAAAATAAATTATTAATTTTATGATTAATAAGATTGATAATGGATTTCATTTTATTTAAGTTTCAACATTAAAAACAATTCTAATAATTTAACCCTAAAAAACAAATGAGGAAACTCTTAAAATTCTTTAGCCTTTCCATAGCTCTAATGCTAGCGTTCGGCAATCTGTGCTTTGCTGATGGTTTAAACAGCATTCATACTTCAGACGGTGTTTATGTGATAGCAGCGGGAGATCAGGGAAATATCCTTCGTTCACTTAACGGCGGTAATACCTGGGCGAAATATACAGAACCTTCAGTAAATTTTAAAAGTGTATTTATTTCCGGATCAAATGTTTGGCTTACTGGTGATAACGGAAAGGTTTATAAATCTTCTACAAGTTCAGTTTCTCTTACTGCTTATAATACTGGTGTGACAACTTCCATTAATTCAATTTTCTTTACTGATGCTTTGAATGGATATATTTGCGGAGATAACGGAGTATTGTATAAATCCGTGGATGGCGGTATTTCGTGGACTTTAAGTAACAGCGGAATTAATACCGTAAAACTGAATTCATTGAATTTCAAAGATGCAGCGAACGGTATTGTGGTTGGCAACAGCGGAATAGTTTATATGACTGTAAACGGCGGAGCAAGCTGGACAGCTGAAACAGTTTCGACAACAAGAAATCTTACAGATGCAAAATATTTTTCGGACGGAATTGCAATAACCGGTGAATGGGGTACACTATTGATAAAATATGGCACAGGATCATGGGCTCCGGTAGTTACGAGAATTAACAGTGATATAAAATCTGTTTCCGGAACTTCTGCCAGTGACATCCATGTATGCGGCGGCGGAGGTTTCATCAGAAATAATAAAAACTCCAACACTACATTTCTTAATTTTGAAGTAAATCCGATGCTTGCAAATCTGGTCGACATTGTTTTTGCTAATATAAATACAGGATTTGCAGTAAGCAGTCTTAATAATGCTGTTATCAGAACAACAAACGGCGGCACAAGCTGGGAATTACCTTCATTAACCAGTGTTAGTTACAGTTGGGAAGCAAAACCCGGTGCTAGTGGAAATTTCCTTGGAAACAATATGAGTCTTCATCCGACAGACAGAAATACAATTTTTATTGCATTTGGAAATCAGGTTTACAGAAGCAGAAATAAGGGTGATTCATGGAGTACTTTAGGAAGTCCTATTCCAGCAGGAAATACTCCTCATTCATTTTATGTAAGCCCTATTGATACAAATATTTGGTTAGTTGCAATTGAAGGTTCACCTGATAAAATTTACAGAACCACCGATTACGGTCAAACATGGTCTACTGTTGGTCCAAACAGAAATTTCAGCAGTTACGGACAGCCTCTGGAAATGGATCAGAATAATCCTCATATTTTTTATTTTGCTCCGGACAACGGCGGATTTTATAAATCAACAGATGACGGCGCGACTTTTACGGAAATCAGCAA
>DAIPYE010000028.1:20806-23511 GCA_036782915.1 Bacteroidota bacterium
CGTTCAGAAGTCCTTGTGACCTGTTAGTTCAATGGGATAATTCAAATACAATTTTCCTTGCAGACGGTATTACCGGAAGCGGACTTGCAACAATTTTCAAATCTGTTAACGGCGGTGTTAACTGGACATTAGTTCACACCAACTCATCTTCGAGTGAAGTTCCTTCAATGACAAATACTGTTTTTGAGAAAAATCTTATCTATGCAACTGAATGGCCCGGAAGTACGATTTATAGATCCACAAATAACGGTGACAATTTTGCTGTCAGCCATTCAAATGGTTTTTCGGGATGGGGATCAGATATTTGCAGAGAAGATCCTACTTTGCTTGTAACAGGAAGCTGGGGAGCATCAGCTACAATCTCTATGAATGGTGGAAGTAACTGGACTAATATCAGCTCAGGACTTTCAGGACATGGCGGCGGAATATTAATTCCGGACAGAGGTTATATTATTGCTCATCAGGGCAGCAATGTATATAAATTAAATGTGACATATTCTGTAATTACTGCAATCAGTGAAAACACTATTGCCGGAATTCCAAATGAATTTAATTTATCTCAGAATTATCCGAATCCGTTCAATCCTTCAACAACAATAAAATTTGATGTTCCAAATTCCGGAAATGTTTCTTTGAAAGTTTATAATGAATTAGGAAAAGAAGTTAATTCTCTAGTGAATTCATACAGGAATGCCGGTTCATATGAGATAAATTTTGATGCTTCTTCTTTATCATCTGGAATTTATTTCTATAAACTCGAATCAAATGGTCTTATATCTACAAAAAAAATGCTGCTGATAAAATAATTTTTATATTAACAAAACTTTTAAAAGTTCAGACTGAGAAATTGGTCTGGACTTTTTTTATTGTAAATTACAGAATTTTAAAATCATTCATTTTAATTCTTTTTCAAAGAATGGAATCTTATGAACGAGCGTTATCAAAGATACAAATGCCTTGCCATGTAATAAAAAAATTAATTTATAGAATTTTATAATTGAATTAGCTTTTCAGAAACATTACTTTTGATAAATCACCTTTTTAGAAATTAAACAATCAGACTCACATGAAAAAGTATACATACTTTACACTTTTTTTTCTTATTGGAATATTATTAAGTACAGGGAATTCTTATTCACAGGGATTTAACAGTATTCATACACCGGATGGTGTTAATATTATTGCTGTTGGAGATGCCGGCAAAATATACAGATCTGTTAACGGAGGAAATACCTGGTCAAGTTATACAAATCTTACCGTAAATTATAAATCCGTTTATTCCATGAATGACAATGTCTGGATTGCCGGTGCTGACGGAAAAATTTACAAGACTTTAAAAACTAATGCTCCTCTGAATGCCATAAATGTTGGCGTTTTAACTTCAATAAATTCTGTGTGCTTTGTAAATGATAATATAGGATTTCTTTGCGGGGATGATGGCGTAGTGTATAAATCAGTTGACGGCGGAACAAACTGGACTTCGAGCAATTCTGGAATAAGTTCAGTTAAATTAAATTCAATAAGTTTTTCTGACATTTTAAATGGAGTTATAGTTGGAGATAATGGAAAGGTTTTTATAACTGCAGACGGAGGATCCAGTTGGACTTCTGAAACAGTAAACACTTCCAGAAATTTTCTAAAAGCAAAATATTTCACTGACGGAATAAGTATAGTCGGAGAGTACGGAGTACTTTTATTGAAACCAAACGGCTCTGCCTGGTCATCAGTAAATACCAGAATAAATACCGATATTCGCGGAGTCAGCGGAACATCAATGAATAATATTCACGTTTGCGGCGGCGGCGGTTTTATAAGAAATAATACAAACAGTAATGTGAAATTCAGTAATTTTGAAATTAATCCAATGATGCTGAATCTTACAGATATCTTTTATTATGATGCAACAACAGGTTTTGCTGTAAGCAGTCTTACACCTGCTATTATCAGAACAACCAATAGCGGAGTTTTATGGGATCTTACCGGAGGAGCTACCAGAACTTTAACATGGGTTTCTAAACTTTCTGCAAACAGCGGAATCGGTAATAATCTCTGCATGCATCCGAATAACAGGGATGCAATGTTTGTTGTTTACGGAAGCACTGTTTACAGAAGCGGTAACAGAGGAGATACATGGACAAATATAGCTTCAGTAGCAGGTGGCGGAGCTGCGCATTCATTTTATGTAAGTCCGATTGATACAAATATCTGGATGATAGCGATAACCGGCTCGCCGGATAAAGTAAAAAGATCAACAAACTATGGTGCAACATGGACTGATATTGTTTCGAGAAATTTCAGCAATTATGGACAACCGCTTGAAATGGATCAGAATGATCCGCGAATATACTATTTTGCCCCGGATAACGGCGGGTTCTATAAATCTACAGATAATGGAGTTTCATTCAATGAGATCAGTAATAATTACCCATTCAGAAGTCCATGTGATATTATAGTTACATGGGATAGTTCAAATGTTATTTTTGTAGGAGATGGAGTGACTGGAAGCGGAAATGCAATAATTTTCAAATCAGTTAACGGAGGAGTGAACTGGACACAGGTTTATACTGTAGCTTCAAGTGAAACACCTTCACTTTGTAACAGTGTATTTGATCAGTCACTTGCTTATTCCACCGAATGGGGAGGAAGCGGTTTTTATAAATCAACTAATTACGGAAATAACTGGACACTGGCAGGAAGCACCGGTT
>DAIPYE010000029.1:0-1794 GCA_036782915.1 Bacteroidota bacterium
GATCAGGATTATCCAGCGGGCAATATTTTTACAGTCTCGAAGCCGGTAATATTTCTGTAACTAAGAAGATGATCCTTTTGAAATAAATTGTAATAAATTTTTTCCGTGTTAGTTGAAAGATCAGGAATTCCGGTTATTCTTTTTAAAACCCAACTCCGATCCCTGTCGATAATGTTATCCTGTTACTTATATTTGCGTCAAAATTGAAATTAAAATATCCGACTGTAAGATTTCCTCCCAGTATACCTCTGAATTTATCATCCGCAGTCTGACTGAATGAAACCGGTATTTCTGTAGATTCATCCTGAACATAAACATAGTTTATATCACCTTTATACTTTTCAAACTGTATTCCGCCGTATAGTGTAAACAGTGATGTAAAACTTTTACTTGCCTGAAGATTTATAAAAAGATCTGTTGCTTTCAGAATTCTGAAGTCAGTATTGTCATCAATATTATTTATCTGGTAACCTGCCTGTATTGCAAAATTCAGGGGAGAATTCGGGAAGTAATGATCAAGATTGTGCCTAATTGCAAATCCAAAAAAGGCAAAACTTCCAAATTCACCTACATTGATCTTGGGCAAAAATCTTATTACCGCATCCGTTCCGTAAATTGTACCAAACTGAAACTGTGGATAGAACAAGGGAACTACACTTGTGTTCAGAACTCCCCCGATAAGTTCCTGAGGAGGCGCAATTTCACCATTATCAGTAAAATAACCTGTTGCAACTGCGTTCTTTGTACTCCCTATTATTGTCGGCGCATTTGTTACACTGTATTCTACTTCTCTTAAAACTCCGTTATAATCCACTGAATCAATGTATGACAGGTCAAAACTTCTCGAACTCTCCGGAAAAAATGAACCGAAGAATTTTAAGCTGAAATTGAATGTGAATTTAACGGGCTGTAGTTTATCATACTCAGCAGAAGCAGTATTGAAAAATCCTGAATTTAAAATTGATCCGAATGCATCAATGCCGGGTTTCACATAATTCTGAGAATAAGTCTCTCCGACCTTTGATAATTTTACATTTGTATTCTGTGAAAAAGATGTATTTGAGAAGACCAGCAGGCTGGTAAAAATGTAAAATATTTTTTTCATTGTGTAAAAATTTAATTAATAAATATATTGACCTTTTAGCCGGAAGAAGAATAAATTAAACACAGAGGAAATATGAAACTACAGTTAATTAGAAAATATTATTAAATAAAATTCAGAATATTTCATAAATAAATATATTAATTAAAAACTTAAGATTTAACTTTAAAAATTCTTTTAACTTCTTCAGTTACCCAGGTACTTTTCAGTTTAAAGTTATTTTTTTTACAATAAATATGTAAATTATCATAGCCGGTTTTTTTTTCTGAATATTTTATAAGCATATTTATCTCATGTAAGACTGCTGAAAAATTCTTCATATATAAATTAGGAATATATTTATTGCCGGTTAAATATTCTTTTATCTTTTCAATTTCTTTAAAAGCATCATAATAATATCTGAGCTCATAAAATGCTCTCAGTTTATTAAATGTTGAGTCCAGATAATGTATATAATTTTTCTTTTTCACTTTATTCAGGATCATAATGGCTTCTTCGTACTTTTTTTCTTCAATGGCAATCATTCCTTCAGCAAGAAATATATCATCCTGTCTGTATTGAACGGGAAGATAAGGTGAATAATCAAGAATAAATTTTTTAACCCAATCAATTTTTTTTACTCTTAAACCGGTAAGCACATAATCTCTGAAATTATTTACAGGAATATTGGGAATTTTCAATTCATCAAAATA
>DAIPYE010000029.1:1804-23471 GCA_036782915.1 Bacteroidota bacterium
CACGAAGTTTATCATCAATGATCTCAAACAAGTCGTGATAAAATTCTCTTCTGTCAAGATTAGTCTGATTTATGCAGTATAAAATGAGAAGAGTATA
Source organism: Bacteroidota bacterium (assembly GCA_036782915.1). Classification (GTDB taxonomy): domain Bacteria; phylum Bacteroidota; class Ignavibacteria; order Tepidaquicellales; family Tepidaquicellaceae; genus JAEUSI01. Next base: position 1,902 of record DAIPYE010000029.1, read on the forward strand.
CACAAAATGATTTTCGTATTTACTGAGTTCTGATTTTATCTTTGAATGAGCTTCCTTTGCCGATTTAAAATGTTTTGTATCCGAAAAATCATTGAAAGCCAGATACATTTCATATATAAAACATGCAAGCAGGTAATAATTATTATTTGAATTTTTTAGCCGGACCAGTATTTCTTTCATGGGAATATTTGCCAGAACAAGATCCGAAAGTTCCGAATCTACTTTTGTTCCGTTAATTTTTTGCTGTTTAAGTTCAAAACTTTCTTTTAGTAATTTTATTGTAAAACTGAAGATCTGATATTCTGATTTCCTTGAAAACTGTTCTATGAATAATTTAAATTTAGTTGATCTGAAATTTTTTATTGCTGAAAGCTCCGTTAATTTGTATTCATTTTCAATATTTTCAGTATCAAATGATTCTTTGTCTGTTTCAGATCTGTAGGAATTTAGAACATAATCAAAAAGTTTTGAAGATTTTTTACTTAAATAATATTCTAACAACAGAGTAGTTTTCTTGAATTTGTCGTTATTTAAAACCTCATTAATAATAAATTTTTCATAAATTTTAAACAGTTCCGACATTCTGTTCAGAATTGTAATTTTATTCATTCCTGATTTTTCCTCTAAATATTCAATCATCGTTTTATTGTTGAACTTTTCAAAACCCGAAGAATGAACGATCTTTAATATTTCAAGAAGTTTTGAATAATCTCTGTCACCTGCGAAATATTTAGATGATGAAAATATAATAAATTTGTTAAATTCAGTGCCTGAAAGTAAATTTAATCCCTGTATTAATTTTATATTTATGTTTTGTAAAGAGTTCAAAATTATTATATGAAATTGACATGAAGTTAATTTAATATGTTAAATATCCCTTAAATTTAAAGTATAAATCATAATTTCATCTTAAAGTCTTATAAAACTCAGCTAAAATGAATTTTTCCTGTTTTTGGTGAAGATTCACCAAATAATTTATATCAAAATCCAATATATCTGATTATATGAACCAAATCTTTGGTGAAGATTAAGATTATTGCAGATTGTAAAAATTAATCACTATGATTATGTTTATTCAAATCACACAATAAATTTTATTTTAAAAATTAAAATTATAAATCACAAAAAATGAAAATATTTTTCTTAAAAATTTGTATTGCAGTTATTATGGTTTTCATGTTTGGAAACCAGAATCTTTTTTCACAATGGAGCAGCAACTGGAAATGGTCTTCCGGAAAGCCCTGGAGTGATGAATCAAGATTTATAAAGATGATCTCTGAAAATGAATATATAGGATTCGGATTTAATGCGGGGATGATCAAAACAACTGACGGCGGAAATACATGGACAACGCGAGGAGACGTTTCAGGCTATACCGGATATGATCCTCCTCATATCAGAGACGGATGGTTCTTTGACAGCAATAACGGATATGCAGTCGGCGATCAGGGTTTTTCGAGTGGTGTAATTTCAAAAACTACAAATGGCGGTGTCAACTGGACAACTTCTGTTATACCTTCAACATCAATTACTTCAGTTTATTTTTTGAATAATAACACAGGATATGCAGTAGGAAGTTATCAACCCTCAGCATATAGAACTACCAACGGCGGATTGAACTGGACTACTATGACAATGGGTGGAACCGATCAGTTACAGGATGTTTTTGCCCTTGATGCTAATAATATTTTTGCGGTTGGCGGTAAAAAATTATACAAATCAACGGACGGAGGAACTTCATGGACTAACTCGGAAACATCAGTACCTTATGTTTCACATTTCAGTGTCTATTTTAAAAATGCAAGTACAGGATTTATAGGAGGTGATGCAGGCGGATTTCAGGTAACAACTGACGGAGGTCTTACGTGGGCTACAAGAAATACTCCTGCTACTGATAATCTTATCAAAGATTTACAATTCAATGATCCTGAAATATTAGCTGTCGGAGACGACGAAAATTTATATAAATCCACCGATTACGGAATTACCTGGAGCTCAATGAATTTCAAAAGCAGCGCTCCGGCAAATGTTAAAGGCTCAATGTCTGCTATCGATAAATTCAATAATACAATTGTTATTTCAGGCTCTTTCGGACTGATTTATAAATCAACTGATAATGGAAATTCATGGAGCAGCCTGACAGTTTCTTTGCATGACAGCTACCTGCAGGGATTATATGTTTCTTCCATGAGCGGAAAGATGTGGGCTGTAGGTTTAGCTGCCCCAAATTCTGTTTTGTATTCCTCTAACGGAGGTTCTGACTGGTCAAATAATTTCGGCGGTGCAAAACATGGAAATTACAGAGCTGTAGAATTCCTGAATGAAAATACAGGATATATCTGCGGAGAAGGCGGTACAATCTTAAGAACATCAAACAGCGGACAAAGCTGGGATTCTATCCCTTCACAAACTATACAGGCGGCAAATTGTATCAGCATTCCGGACAACAATACAGTTCTGATCGGATGCAACTCCGGATTACTTTACAGATCTACAAATTCCGGATTAAATTTTTCTTTGCTGACGATTGGAATTAACACTGTACAATTTAATGACATAAGTTTTATAAACGGAAATACGGGCTGGGCGACTATGAGCAACAGTATTTTAAAAACAACAAACAATGGTTTAAACTGGACCTCACAATTTTCTCACACAACGACTCTTTTATCTATTGATATGGTTGATCAATACACAGGATATGCATGTGGTTATGCCGGCAGTCTTTTTAAAACTACAAACGGAGGAGTTAACTGGATTCAAAAACCTTCCCAGATACCTTACAATCTTACAAGTATAGATTTTGTAAATGTGAACTCCGGATTTGCAGTTTCCGGCGGCGGTTTTTCCGCTCCGGGCTGTGCAATGAAAACTTCAAACGGAGGCGCGTCATGGCAGATTGTAAATCCCGGAGGCAGTCAGTTATTTAATATCAAAGTATTACATCCTGATTCAGCCGTGGCAGTTGGTATAGCCAGCATTTTTAAATATTCAGCTCCTTCAAATTTTCATAACCTTACTTTGACAATGAATTTTGAAGCATGTCCAGTTAAGGATACTGTAACTGTTGAACTTCGAAGCGCTACACTTCCATATAATATTATCGATACAAAAAAAGGAATTGCCGGACAGGGAACTCCTTCTGTGTTCGCATTTACCGCAGTTTCTAACGGTTTACCTTATGTTATTTCAGTCAGACACAGAAATGCTATTACTACATGGGGATCAGGCGTTGTAGCATTTTCATCTAATTCTTCTAATTATAATTTTACTTCTGCAAATTCTCAGTCTTACGGAAATAACATGGTGAACTCCGGAGGTTTATGGTCATTTTATCAGGGAGATGTAAATCAGGATGAGATAATAGATGCTTTTGATGTAAGTGTAATTGAGAATGATGTTGCAATTTCAAAAACCGGTTCTTACCTGACAACGGATTTAAATTTTGATGAGATTGTAGATGCTTCAGATCTTTCAGTTGTTGATAATAACAGCGGGGTTTCAATTCAGGTAATAAGACCTTAATTTTTAACCTTTAGAACTAAAATTTAAAGACCGGGGAATTATCTCCGGTCTTTAAATTTATAAGAATTATATTGGCGAAATTAAATTTATTTTTAAGGAAACACGCCGAGATTTTTATATGAGACAGCTATTTTATTAATGGAGCTGATAAATGCAGCAGTCCTTAAAGAATCAATTTTGGAATTTCCCTTTTTAGTTTCCCGTATCTGATGGTAAGCTGAGATCATTGTTTCTTCAAGACCGGAATCAACAAGCTCATACTCGCTTGCACCTTTTATGAGAATTTCTCTCTGCCTTTTTGTTAGTTTGTTACTGCTTATCTCTTCCATAACATTTACTAAATTTAAATTTGAAACTTCTTCATATCTTTTCCCCATTCTTCCGAATGCAACATGTGAAAGATTTTTAAGCCATTCAAAATATGAAACTGTAACTCCCCCGGCATTAAGATACAGATCCGGTATAATCATAACGCCTTTTGCAAGAAGAATTTTCTCTGCTTCAGGTGTTACCGGACCATTAGCAGCTTCTCCGATAATTTTCGCTTTGATATTTCCTGCATTATCTTTTGTGATCTGATTTTCCAGCGCAGCAGGAATTAGAACATCACATTCCAGTTCGAGCGCTTTTGAAGATTTTAAAATATTCTTTGCATTTTTAAAATTAAGAATACTGCCTGTAGATTTTCTGTGTTCAAATACTTCATTTACATCAAGTCCGTCTTTATTGAAAATCGCGCCTTCCATTTCTGCTATTGCAATAATTACTGACCCTGCTGCCTGACAATTAATTCCTGCATAATATCCGACATTGCCAAGTCCCTGAAGAACAATTCTCTTTGAGTTCATTCCCGTTTCAAGCCCGGCTTTTTTCATATCTTCTGCAACTGAAACTGCTTCCCTCAATCCGAAAAATACTCCTCGGCCTGTTGCTTCTCTCCTTCCTCTGATACCGTGCTGACTGAGTGGTTTCCCGGTTACACAGGCATTAGCATCAAGTTGGCCAGCATTGAATGAAGCATAAGTATCCGCTATCCACGACATTTCTCTTTCACCCGTTCCGTAATCCGGAGCCGGGACATCTATTCCAGGACCGATAAGATTTTTCTTGATCAGTTCAAATGTATATCTTCTGGTAATATTCTCCAGCTGCCTTTCGGAATATTTCCAGGGATCAATTTTCACTCCGCCTTTGGCCCCGCCGAATGGAACATCCACAACTGCGCATTTATATGTCATTAATGCCGCAAGAGCTTTTACTTCATCTTCGTTTACCATCGAACTGTATCTGATACCGCCTTTTACGGGAGTTTTGTGATGTGAATGTTCTACTCTCCAGGCATCAAGAACTTCGAAATCACCTTTTTCAGTTCTTAATGGAAAACAGAATCTGTAAATACTGTTACACCTTCTGATCTGATTCAGCAGACCAGCAGGGTGATTTGTAAAATGAGCTGCCTTGTCAAAATAACTGCAAACATCATTAAAAAAATTTGTGTCGTCTTCTGCTACGTCGAAATTGTTTTTTTTCATAATTCGTATTTTTTAAAGTTACAGTAAATTAAGACAAACCATTACAATGTTCAATATTGAATTATTAACAGAAATTCTTCTGAATTCAATTAATATCGTTCAAAACAATTTTTAGTATTAGCTATAAGTTAGAAACAAACAGTATTTTAAATATAAATATTTTAGATAAAATTTATCACGGGGTTGGTATTTCAAATAAATTTAACTCACATTTTTGGACACAAGTAGATATTGTTTCAATTGGTATCTGCTTTTAGCAAGTTTTTATTATGAAGAAATTTTGAAGATTTTTGTGATTGAATTTAAATAATCTTTGTTGTGCCACATCTTAAATGTGCCACATCTTAAAAAATGTGGCACAAGTATTTTTTAGTGATTTCAAAAAATCATTAATTTCTAAATTTTTTAAATTTCTTTCAAAATTAAATCTTTTACATAAATGAGATTCCAGTATTTTCATATACAAGTTAAGTTTTTGAAACTACATTCTTTTTTTTCGCAATTTCAAATTGTTTTAAAAACTTTACTTCTTAAATACAAATTCCTGTCTAAGATGAAAAATTGTTTTGACAATTGCTGTTTTATTTTACTGCAAATATTTTGAATAATGAATTCTTAAATCTTGCTGAAATACGTGCAAATTTTATCTTTATTTTTGAAGGATGAAGAATATCAATAGAAGGAAGATTTCGTAGACTTTTTTATTAAACATAGAATAGATATTTTGAATAAACGGAAAATATATAAGAATTTTACTCTAAATGAGCAGTTTTCTGCAAAAATTTAATCCGTTGCAGGGAAATTCAGTCAGTTATAAAAATAAAAGCCCGGTAAAAAAGGCTTTTTTAGTTTATGGAAATTTCTTTAATATTGATTGTTTATCAGATTAATTATGAAAGATTTAGATAATAATTGCGTTTTTTGTAAAGTAGTAAGCGGAGAATTTTCCTCTTATAAAATAGCTGAAGATGAAAAATTCATAGCAATACTGGATCTTTGTCCAAATGTAAAAGGAATGACACTTATAATTACTAAGGAGCATTTCGATTCTTATGCTGCTGAAATGGGTGATGAAATTTATTCGGAGTTTTTTCTTTTTGCAAAAAAAGTAAGTAAGTTACTTGACGATAAACTTGGTGTAAAAAGAACCGCTCTAGTTATGGAAGGAATGGGAATAAATCATGCTCACATCAAACTTTATCCTCTTCATGGTCTCGAATCACAATTTAAGGAAATGCTGACAGATGACAAAATATTTTTTGATGAATACAAAGGGTATATCTCAACAATGCTGGGACCGAAAGCAACTGAAGATGAATTAAATCAAGTAAGAGAACTCTTCCTCTGAAATGATCCTGATTTTCCTGAAAATTAAAATGTACTGTTTTTTAAAAACCGGAAATTGTTTTCTTTTTGAAAATAGTTTTTAAATAAAATTTTTTAAGTAAATATTCCCCAAAAATAAATTCAAATTATTTGAAATACAATTTTACTGAAATAGAGAAGAAGTGGCAGAAATACTGGGATGAGAATGAAACCTTTAAGACACCTGATATTACTGATCCGAGTAACAACAAACCGAAATATTACGCGCTGGATATGTTCCCTTACCCAAGCGGAGAAGGTCTTCATGTAGGGCATCCGGAAGGATATATCGCTACGGATATTATTGCAAGATATAAAAGGAATAAAGGATTTAATGTCCTGCATCCGATGGGATGGGATGCTTTTGGCTTATCGACTGAGCAGTATGCTATCAAAACAGGAATTCATCCGAGAATTAGAAGCGAAGAATGTATATTAAGATTTAAAAAGCAGCTTAAGTCTCTCGGATTTTCCTATGACTGGGACAGAGAAGTAAATACATCGGATGAAAAATATTTTAAATGGACACAATGGATCTTTTTGAAAATATTTAATTCTTATTATGATGAAACTGAAAACAAAGCAAAACCCATAAGTGATTTAAAAATACCTCTTGGATTTTCTGATAAAGAAAAATATGAGTTTATAAATTCACAAAGGCTTGCTTTTCTGGCAGATGTTCCGGTAAACTGGTGTCCGGAGCTTGGTACTGTTTTATCCAATGAAGAAGTTCCGGAACAGATAGAAAAAGGTTTTACTGTTATCAGGAAGAATATGAGGCAATGGAATCTGAGAATTACAAAATATGCAGACAGATTAGTAAAAGATCTGGACGGATTGAACTGGCCGGGAAATGTCAAAGAACTTCAGAGAAACTGGATCGGTAAAAGCATTGGCGCTAAAATAAAATTCAAAATTATAAGTGAATCTCTGAACGAAGAAAAAACTGTAGAAGTATTTACAACAAGGCCTGACACAATTTTCGGTGTAACATATCTTATTTTAGCTCCCGAACATTCACTTGTAAAAGATATTACAATAAAAGAAAATTCAAACAAAGTAAATGAATACATTTCAAAAGCTGCAACGAAATCTGATCTTGAAAGAGCGGAATTATCAAAAGAAAAGACAGGTGAATTTACCGGGGCATATGCAATTAATCCTTTGAATGGAGAAAAAATCCCTGTTTTGATCTCAGATTATGTTCTGATAAGTTACGGCACAGGTGCGATTATGGGTGTTCCGGGTCATGATGAAAGAGACAATGAATTTGCGCGAAAATTAGATTTGAAAATAATTCCTGTTGTATTGCCGGATGAATGTATAAACGAAAATGAGATAAAGATTTTTTCTGAAAATACAATTACTGGAAAAAATTGTTTTTCCGGCGAAGGAACAGCAATAAATTCTGATTTCATTAACGGATTGAAAACTGAAGAAGCTATTCAAAAGATCAATGAGTGGATTGAAAAAAACGAAGTTGGAAAAAAAACAACTAACTATAAATTAAGGGACTGGCTATTTTCAAGACAAAGATTCTGGGGTGAGCCGTTTCCCATAATTCATTTTGAAGACGGAACATTCAAAGCACTGGATGAAAGCGAATTACCTGTAACATTACCTGATGTTGACCATTATAAATCAAGCGGTACCGGTGAATCTCCATTAGCTGCAATAGATTCATGGGTAAATGTAACAGACAAAGAAACCGGCAGAAAAGCTAAAAGAGAAACTAACACAATGCCTCAGTGGGCAGGATCTTGCTGGTATTATCTCAGGTATCTTGATCCGTATAATGAAAACCAATTCTGCGATCCTGAAAAAGAAAAAAAATGGATGCCAATAGATCTTTATATTGGAGGTGCAGAACATTCCGTATTGCATCTTATTTATGCCAGATTCTGGTATAAAATTTTATTTGATCTTGGTTATGTTTCACATGATGAACCGTTTAAGAAATTATTCAACCAGGGTATGATCCTGGGAGAAGACGGAGTGAAGATGAGCAAATCACGGGGTAATGTTATCAATCCTGACGAGGTCATTGAAAAATACGGAGCAGATTCCATGAGATTATTTGAAATGTTCATGGGTCCGCTGGAAGCAACAAAACCCTGGAGCACTAAAGGAATAGAAGGACTTAACAGGTTTTTAAACAGGGTCTGGAGATTAATAATTGATGAAAATACCGGACTTTTAAAATCTAATATTTATAGAGAAGAAACTGAAATCAATTTAAACAAGCTGTTACATAACACAATAAAAAAAGTTACGGAGGATATTGAAGACGGTGATATGAAATTCAATACTGCAATTTCATATCTTATGATTCTTTTGAATGAACTGTATAAAAGTGAAAGGATAAGTATTACTGTAATTGAAAAATTCATTGTTTTATTATCCCCGCTTGCGCCTCACATTTCAGAAGAATTATGGGAAAGACTTGGTAAGAGTGAAAGCATTCAAAATGCTGAATGGCCAGGATATGATCCTGATTTAATTAAAAATGAGTTTACGACAATTGTTTTTCAGGTAAATGGAAAGATAAGAGCTAAACAGGAATTACCTTTTGATTCATCTGACAAAATACTTGAAGATGAAGCACTTGATAATGAGAATGTAAAAAAGTATTTATTAGGAAAAGAAGTTGTAAAAATAATCACAGTTAAAAATAAAATGGTGAATATTGTTATAAAATAACTTCTTCCGGTAAAACCAGACAGAATATAAAACAGGATTCCTGATAACAGGAGTCCTGTTTTTTTAAACAGATAAATATTTTAAAATAGATGCATTTGATTAGACTGAATTATTTAAAACATTTAGTGATAAACTTTATTATTGACTTATAGACAAATTTTCTGCAATATTGCATTAACAAAAAAAACAACAATATTGCAACATTCAGAATTAATAAATAAACTGCAGCAGATTGGGTTTAAGGAATATGAATCAAAGGTTTTTTTAGTATTACTAAAAGGATCTGCATTAAGTGCATCTGAAATTGCAAAAAAAGCTGATATAAGAAGATCATCAGTTTATGAAATTCTGAAATCATTTGCTGCCAGAGGTTTTTGCAATGAAATTGAAACGAATACAATTTTAAAATATGAGATCATAGATCCAAGAATTATTTCAGATAAGATCGAAAGAGAAATAAAATTAATAAATGAAAATAAGATTAGTAATTTAAAGGATACGTTTAAAGAATTTGAAAAATTACATAAGACCGAAGAATCCGCGGAGAACAATAATGTAAACATAGAATTAATAAGAGGGTTTAATAAACACAGACAGGAAAAATTTATAGAGCTTTTTAAAGCAGCTAAAGAAGAAATTTTGTTTATGATAAGACTTGAAGGATATATATCAGAGGAACTTGATTTAAGCGCAGAGAATTTCATAAAGAAAGGCGGAGTTATAAAATCAATTTATGAATCAAGTCTGAATTTTAAAATTATAAAGGATGATTCAAGGCAGGATGCAAAGTTAGAAGATTTACTCGGAATTTGTAAGCGGTTTGAAAAATCAGGAGAACAGGTCAGAATATCAAAAGCTATTTTACCAAATATAACTATTTTTGACAGAAAGTCAGTATTTATTAATATTCAGGATAAAAATGTACCGCGTCATAATAATGCAGATATAATTATAAATAATGAAGATTTTGCATACAGAATGATTGATTTATTCTACCATTACTGGGAAGATTCATACGGTATTAATGAATTTAAAATATCAAATACAAAAACACTACATAAAAAATATATTAAAGAAAGTAAATTAATTTTAACAACCCGGAGGTAACAAAAATGTTAAATTCAAACAAAATAAATTTAAAACTGATATTCGGACTGTTCAGTTTAATGTTTTTTACAAACACAGTTTACTCAGGTGAAAACTCTATCAGACCTGATTATTATTATGGGAAAGTCGTGTATTCAGATAACAATATTCCTGTAAACGGAGGATTTGTAAAAATTTATTTTTCAGCAAATGGTCAAAACGCAGAAAAAATAATAGCTATTACAGAAATTCAGACAAACGGAGTATTTAAATTTCCAAGATCACTAATAACGCAAACTGACGGTATTAAAATTATGGCATATGCAAATGACATTGATAATAATCAAATTCTGTTTGAATCTAAAACTACAGATTTTATGAATTTGCTGACCAAAGGTGATGGAAAGTATGATTTATTAATAAGTGTTAAAAGAGCAACGAGTTTTGAAGAAATTGAATAATTTTATTCCTTGATAAAACAAGAAAGATTTAATGAGGGTTGGGTCTTCTTGTAAATCCCCTCTTTGGAAAGGAGGGGTATCAGGGAATTATAACAGTCATAACCTAATCAGAAAATATTTAAAAATCTACTGAGATTTTAAGATATTTTTAATTTAGTAGAATCATAAGTCAGTTATAATTTTATAATATTTAAAAAGACATTTCTGTTTTTAGAAATGTCTTTTTTTATTCCCTAATTAGAATGTATAATAAAACATTTTAGTTAGTTATTTTATATAAACATAAAACGCATATGTTTCATAAAAGACATTTCAATTTAGAAGAAGCCAGAAGTATGCTTCCTGAAATAAAAAGCAAAATTTCATTAATTGCTGAATTAAAAGAATCACTTGATGAAAGAAACTACGATATAAATAAACACCAGTATTTTGGCGGATTTGGTCCCAACGGCACAGGTAAATTTCCGGAAGAAATGGAAAAGCTTGTATTACTGGTAAATGAATTAACTGAAAAAGGAGTATTAATAAAAGATCTGAATTCAGGATTAATTGATTTCCCGCACATCAGAGATAATGGAGAAGAAGTTTATTTATGTTTTTTACTTGGAGAGGAAGATATTAAATTCTGGCATTCGATTGAAGATGGTTTTGCGGGAAGAAAAGAAATATAAAAATTACTCATAAAAATTTTTCAAACTATTTATTATAATTCAGATGAAATTATTTAACAGGGTTTTGGTACCGGCAATTCAGATTTTACCTAAAGGAGTTGTAAGAATTTTTGCCAATAAATATATTGCCGGAGATAAAATCTCTGATGCTGTTGACACTATTAAAGCTTTAAACAAGAAAAAACTGATGGCTACCGTAGATGTTCTAGGAGAATCTATAACAGATAAAAACGAGGCATTAATTTCAAAAGATGAAAATATTGAAGTCTTAGATGTTTTAGAAAAGAATAATCTGGATTCAAATCTTTCTATCAAACTTACAATGCTGGGACTTAACATTGATTACGATCTATGTCTGAGCCTTGTAACGGAAATCATGGAAAAAGCAAAAAGTGTAAACAGATTTGTCAGGATTGATATGGAAGATTCTTCAGTTACTGAAAAGACTATAAAAATTTTTGAAGATATCAGGAAAAAATATGACAATGCCGGAATTGTAATTCAGGCGTATCTCAGAAGAAGCGAAAAGGATATTTTAAGATTAACTGAAACAAAAGCTAACTTCAGAATCTGCAAGGGAATATATGTAGAGCCGGAAGAAATTGCATTTAAAGATGCCGATGAGATAAGGAAAAATTTTCTTAAGATCCTGAGACTGGCATTTGAAAAAAAAGCATACTGCGGTATTGCAACTCACGATGAATACCTGATAAAAGAATCTGTCAAAATGATCCGTGAAATGGGACTTAAGAACAATGAATATGAATTTCAGATGCTGCTTGGGGTGAGGGAGAATTTACGGGATGGTGCTCTTGAAAAAGGACACAGGATGAGAGTATATGTACCGTTTGGCCAAAGGTGGTACGAATATTCTATCCGAAGATTCAAGGAAAATCCGAATGTTGCAGGACAAGTGCTTAAAAGTATTTTCTCGGCAAACAAATTTGATAAAGAAACGATCAGCTGAAGAAATAAATAAAATATTTACTTTCAGTTCAAAATTTAAAATTTATTTAATCTGAATGTCGTTAACTTCAAACCATATTTTTACAGTTTCGGGATATATTTCGAACATCATATCTTTCATCGCTTTTGCATATTGCTGAATTTCCCATTGAGCAGTTGACTCATCTCTAAGATCAATAAAATTCATAATTGCCTGAAACGAAGCTGTCCAGTATACTTCTGTATATTGATTTAATGGTAAGATCATTCTTGCCTGTTCTTTTGCAACTCCGGATTCAAGTAATTTTTGATATGATTCAAGAATATTGTCCATTGCTGAATTAAAAATCTCATTCGCTGATTTCTGATCTTCTATACTGCCAAGTGATGCCTGTTTATTATCAGCTGATTGCTTTCTCCAGTTTGAAGGTATATAAAAATCAGTAACCGGCACATATCTTCCGCTTAATTCATTCCATGCATGATCTTTTGCTGACGAACTCGAAGTAGTTTCTATTCCCACTACATGCTTATACCACTGACGCATCACAAATTCAGGAGCTTTAATATGAAACTGAACCATCAAATGTCTGAAAGGAGACCAGTGTTTGTTTTTTGCAAGAAATTTTACAAGCTTCCTGTCATTTTCATCAAATTTTTCTTTGCGCTTCCCGAATGAAACTCTGGCAGAATTGACCACCGTAAGATCAGTACCAAGCTTATCTATTACTTCTATAAATCCTTTGTCAAGAATTTCTTTTCTCAAATATTTCTCCTTAGAATTGTGTTATTTTTGATTGTCAATATACTAAATATAATTCGAAGATTGGATTTCAAAAATTAATTGACCTGTAAAATTTTCAATAAAGAATTCATATAATAAAAAAGCCACCTGTACTTATGCACAGGTGGCTATATTGTTTTAAAAAAAATGATTCTTATTTTTTATCTTTATCATCGACTACTTCAAAATCAGCATTCTCAACATTTTCATCAGCCGGTTTTTGCTCACCGCCGGGTTGCGAACCTGCTTCACCCTGAGGTGGTGTCTGTCCGTCAGCACCGGTTGTCTGAGAATACATCTGTGATGAAGCTTCATTCCAAATTGTGTTATATTCTTCCATTGCAGTTTTCAATGAAGCAGCGTTATCTGATTTAATTGCATCTTTTAATCTGTCAATTGCAGTCTGGATCTTTGATTTAGTTTCAGGATTTAATTTAGCTTCGAATTCTTTCAACTGTTTTTCACCCTGAAATACCATTGAGTCTGCCTGATTTTTCAATTCGATTGTTTCCTTTCTCTTCGAATCTTCAGCTTCATGTTCTTTAGCATCTTTCTTCATCTTTTCAATTTCAGCTTCGGATAATCCTGATGAATGAGTAATTTTTATCTGTTGCTGCTTTCCAGTTCCTTTATCCTGAGCAGATACATTCAGAATTCCGTTAGCATCAATATCAAAAGTAACTTCAACCTGCGGCAATCCTCTCGGAGCCGGTGGAATTCCGTCAAGATGAAATCTACCTAAAGTTCTGTTATCAGAAGCCATTGGTCTTTCACCCTGTAAAACGTGAATTTCAACAGACGGCTGATTATCAGATGCTGTAGAAAATACCTGTGATTTCTTTGTCGGTATGGTTGAATTTGATTCAATCAACTTTGTCATAACTCCACCAAGTGTTTCAATACCAAGTGACAAAGGAGTAACATCCAGTAACAATACATCGTGAACATCTCCTGCTAATACTCCACCCTGAATTCCTGCTCCTATCGCAACCACTTCATCCGGATTTACGCTTTTATTCGGTTCTTTACCGAATAATTTTTTTACAGTTTCCTGTACTAAAGGAATTCTTGTAGAACCGCCAACTAAAATAACTTCATCTATTTCATTAAAACTATAACCTGAATCTTCAATCGCTTTTTTGCAGGGACCTACAGTTTTTTCTACAAGATCTCCGACAAGTGATTCAAACTTAGCTTTTGTAATTGTCTCAAGTAAAAATTTCGGACCTTCAGCAGTAGCAGTTATATAAGGTAAATTAACTTCTGTCTGTGAACTTGAAGATAATGCTTTCTTTGCATTTTCGGCTGCTTCTTTTAATCTTTGTAAAGCCATTGCATCTTTTCTGAGATCTATTCCTTCTTTCTTCTTAAATTCATCGGCGAGATAATCAATTAATCTTTGATCAAAATCGTCACCTCCAAGATGCGTGTCACCATTTGTAGATTTTACCTCAAAAACTCCGTCACCTAATTCAAGTATGGAAATATCAAACGTTCCACCGCCAAGATCATATACAGCAACTTTTTCATTTGCTTTTTTTCTGTCAAGACCGTAAGCAAGCGCTGCGGCTGTTGGTTCATTAATAATTCTTTTTACATCAAGACCTGCTATTTTCCCTGCATCTTTTGTTGCCTGTCTTTGTGAATCATTGAAATATGCCGGAACAGTAATTACCGCTTCAGTTACTGATTGTCCAAGATAATCTTCAGCTGTCTTTTTCATTTTCTGAAGGATCATCGCTGAGATCTCCGGTGGTGAATATATTTTTTTCTGACCGTTATCATCGATCTCTACTCTGACTGTATCATTTTCACCTTTAATAACATGATAAGGCACTTTCTTAATTTCTTCCCCGACTTCATCAAATCTTCTTCCCATAAATCTCTTTATGGAAAATATTGTATTTGCAGGATTTGTTACAGCCTGTCTTTTTGCCGGATCGCCGACAAGTCTGTCGCCGTTCTTTGCAAATGCTACTACAGACGGAGTTGTTCTTGTTCCTTCTGCATTTGGAATTACAACCGGATCATTGCCTTCCATTACTGATACACATGAATTTGTTGTTCCCAGATCAATTCCTATTATTTTACCCATTTATTTATTCCCTCTTGGTTTAATGTAAAATTATAAAATGATGCACAGACTTTATATCTGTGCATCCGTAAAATTAAAAATGTTTAAAATTTATTTAATGTTTATTTCTTTTACCACCGGTTTTGCTTCCTCTACTTTAGGAAGTGTGATTTTTAAAACACCGTCATTGTATTCAGCATCTATTGCTTCTACTTTGACATCATTTGAAATATTAAAATCTCTGCTGAAATCTCCGGAATAAATTTCATTGATTATAAGATTCGTTTCTTCAGTTTTGATCTCAAATTTTTTGGTTCCTTTTACTGTAAGTACATTGTCTTCAACTGAAATTTTCACATCTTCTTTTGATACTCCTGGAACTTCCATATTAATATAGAAATTATCTTTATTCTCTGTAATTCTTACTTTTGGTAAAAACTTAGAGTTTGTGTTGATTTTTTCCAGATCCTGAAATATTGGACTGTTGATAATTGATTTAAATGTATCTTTTATAATGTCTGAATCTTTACTGAATTTTACTACGTTCATTTTTTTATCTCCTATTATGTTTAGTTTATTTAATTTTTAGTTTTACTTTTATAGTTACAATGGTTGTGCCACAAGTTTTCTAAAGTAAATGTCAATTTCATTCAAATTTCACTGTTTTTTAAAGATAATAATTCGAACAAATGGTCAATAATTATGAAGTATTTGTCAATATTGAATTTTTTGTCATTAATTTGACAAAAAAAAGCCGGCTTTATTGCAAAGTCCGGCTTAATAAATAGCTAAAAAATTTGAATTCTTAAAATATTACATGTTTATCGTTAAAGTATTATCTTCTGCATTAAAAGTAGTTTTGTAACTTTTTAGATTTTTTGTCGCAGGTCCGTGTGTAACCTTACCTGTACCTGAAAAAGTTGAACCATGACATGGACATTCAAAACCATCCGATGTCGGCTCTACTGAACATTTTTTATGTGTACACAAAAGACTCAAAGCCAGAAATTTAGACTGACCTGATCTCAGTACATATGTATTTCCAAAACTTGTACTTCCCCCAACATTCTGCAGATCCGGATAATCTGACAGATTAATAACTTTAGCAGCTTCAGTTGAATTACCCGAATCAGCATCTGCCATTAGTTTTTTTACATCCAATGCACTTAAAGCCAGTGATCCGATCGCAAATGATTTTATTGAAGTCTTAAAGAAATCACGTCTGTTTAAATTTTCTTTTGCCATATTCTTTAAAATTTTTTGATTTAATAAATTTAATTTCAGATTTCGTTTGTATTGAAAAATAACAATTTGAATTAATTAGTTCACCAATATCAGTAAAATTTTATTTAATTAACAGCATTTTTTTGGTTTCACTGAAATTTCCTGCCTGTATTTTATAGTAATAGATCCCGCTGTTGAAATCAGCTGCATCCCATTCTACTTCATAAGAAGATGCATTTAATCTTTCATTTACAAGTGCAGCAACCTGCTGTCCTGAATTATTGTAAATTTTTAATATAACCTGGGATGAATAAGGAATTGAAAAATTTATTTTTGTAGATGGATTAAAAGGGTTTGGATAATTTTGTGAAATTTTATATCCGTTTACAAGTTCTGTTGTCTGACTAATAGAAGAAACAGTCGCAGTAATCGTTCCCACCATTTCAGGAGCATGCGGATTACATTTGTAACTATAATTGCCTGCAACGGTAATTACATATCTGAATGTCGGAGAACCTGAATTTATATTTGCATCCCATGAAGCAGCTCCGGCCGGCCTTGAAGTGAACTGCGATCCGTCACAAGTTGTGGTATGACCTCCGCTTACCCAGTTCCATTTAATTGTATCACCTACTACGGCATTTGATATTGATGAAGGTGAGAAGCTGAAATTTGCAACACTTACATTAATAATTCTTGCATAAGAAATTGAGTTAAATATAAATATTGCTGAAACTAATACTAACAAACTGTAAAATGTTTTATTCTTTTTCATTTGATTATTTTTTTATTTATTTAAAATTATTTAATTAAAATCATTTTTTTTACATCTGTGAAATTATAGTCTTCTGACAGATTTGATCCGCTCACTAAGAGTTTATAAAAATAGACACCGCTGGTTTGTCCGGAGCCATTCCATTTTACAGAAAATGTTCCTGCTGAAAGTCTGCTGTTATTTAACGTTTCAATTTCAGCTCCTTTGGAATTATATATCTTCAGACTTACATAAGCCGCAACAGGAATTCCGAATTTAATTGTTGTTGAAGGATTAAACGGATTTGGATAATTATTTGAAAGGAAAAAACCATCAGCTGCTGAGCCGGTTTGGTTTGTCACTCCTGTACTTGCTTTTGTAGTTCCCGCTACTGTATTTGAAAAATCAGATACTCCAACTAAATTATAAGAACACACTTTATATAAGTAAACATTGTCCGGATTCAGTCCGACCTCCTGATAAGTTAACACGTCTGTCTGAACAGTATCTATATACTCAAATGCAATATCTCCGGGCTTTCTTCTGGCAATAATAAATCCGAGTTCATTGTTTGAATTATCACTCCAGTTTATTGTAATAGTTGTCGTGGTAACATTTGTAACTGCCAGATCAGTTGGTCTTGCAGGAATAGACGTAGTATCGCCGGTTGCAATGATAGAATCAACATTGGAATAATCCGAAACAGCCGTACTGTTAAATGCATAAACTCTGTAATAATACTTTGTGTTAATTGTCAGCCAGTAATCATTAAAAAATCTGCTGTTTTGTCCTGCTGAACCGATAGTTTCCCAGTTAGAAGGGCTTAAAGAAGTTGCTCTCTCAATATAAAAGCCATCTTCATTACCGGAATTATCATTCCATTTTACTTTTATATAAAAAGGTGCTTCCATTTCAGCTTCACATTCTGACGGAGCTGTAATTGTCTGCGCTTCGGAAATACGGCTGAATATAAATAAGCAAATCAGTATAAATAAAAAATTCTTCATTAGTGTTAATTTATCTTTGCAAATGAGTTAATTTTAATATTGTCTGCAACGAGATTAAGTTTAATTTGATTCAAAAATATATCTAATCACCCTAAAAGTCCAAACAATAAATCAGTTATCCGTAGGTTTCTGATTTTACTTAAAGAATTGAATTTCAGACCAATAATATGAATATTAATGTAATTCAAAAAGAAATATATCTTAAAATTTTATAAATGAAAGTTACAGATGATCTTTTTCAGCTGATAAAATCCCTTGATCAGTCGGAGAAAAGATATTTCAAAATATTCGCTACAATGCATATAAAAGGCGAGGATAACAATAAATATGTAAAATTATTTGATGCTATCGATTCTCAGGAAACATATAACGAAGCTTTGATCAGAAAAACCTTCCCGAAAGAAAAATTTTTAAATCAGCTTCATGTTGCAAAAAATTATCTTTACAATACGATCTTAAAAAGTCTCCGTATTTATTACTCTGAAAAATCCAAACTGAATGAACTGATGGATCTTCTGAAAGATGTACAGATCCTCTATGATAAATCTTTGATCAAACAATGCAGAAAACATCTGGATAAAGCAAAGAAAATTGCATACGCATACGAAAAACACGCGCAGATACTGGTTATTCTCGACTGGGAAAAAACTCTTGCCAGGACAAGCGCTTACTCGGATGTTGAAGAGAGGGATCTTCTTGAATATTACTATGAACATAATAAAGCTACAGAAAATCTGAATAATATTAACGAATACTGGAAACTTACCATGAATTATTTTTTCCTGAGAAAGAAACAGGGAAATGTCAGAGACAAAGATGAATTAAAAAAATTCAATGAAATCATCAAACATCCGCTGCTGCTTTCTGAAGACAAAGCAACTTCTTATATATCCAAAAGTCTCTATTTTAATATTAAAGGACTTTATTACCATACAAATAAAGATTACAAAAATCTTTTATTGTATTCATCCAAACTTGTAAATCTGTTTGAAGCGAATCCCCTGCTCAAAAAAGAAGATAATTTTATCGCAGCACTTAACAATCTGCTGATAGTACAGATTGAATTGAAAAAATATGACGAAGCAATTGAAACGCTTAACAAACTCAGGAATATTGAAACCCGGTCGCCTGTAACCCAGGCAAGGATCTTTGTTACTTCTTATGATACAGAACTGAATCTTTATCTGCGAAAAGGAGATTTTGAAAAAGGAATTCTTCTTGTTAAGGATATTGAGGAAGGTTTGAAAAAATTCAAGAATAAACTTAACAAAGAATCCGAAGCATTGTTTGATTATAATATTGCATATCTTTATTTCGGGTTAAATGATTTTGATAATTCACTTAAATGGATCAATAATATTATTAATGACGCCGATCTCAATATCAGAGAGGATATTCAATGCTTTGCAAGGATACTTAACCTGCTTATACATTATGAACTGAGCAACTTTGATCTGATTGAATACAATATCAAATCTACCCGAAGATATTTGTCAAATAAAAATAATCTCAAAAAGTTTGAATTGCTTGTACTGAACTATCTGAGAAAACTTATTGCTTCTAAAACCGACAGCGATAAAACTTATATATTCAAATCATGGAAAAAAGAGTTATCATTTGATTCTGATGATCTTATCGAGATAAAAGCGTTTGAATATTTTGATTTTATTTCATGGCTGGAAAGCAAGATCACTAATAAAAATTTTCAGGAAATTGTAAAGAAAAAGTAAATAATTAAAATAATATGCTGAATAATTCGTTTAAGATCTCAGGAAATATTGTAGACATTACCGGCAAAAAAATTTATCCCGGAGAAATAACAGTTACAAATTCAAAAATAAGTGATATCTCTCTAAATGAAGAGAAATACGATACTTTCATTCTTCCGGGATTTATAGATTCACATGTTCATATCGAAAGTTCAATGCTGATACCGTCAGAGTTTGCGCGGCTTGCTGTAGTTCACGGAACCGTCGCTACAGTTTCTGATCCGCATGAGATCGGTAATGTTCTGGGAATAAAAGGAGTAAGATATATGATCGAAAACGGGAACAAAGTTCCGTTTAAATTTTATTTCGGAGCGCCGTCATGTGTGCCTGCTACTTCATTTGAAACTGCAGGAGCTGAGATAAGCTCTGAAGATATCCGTGAACTCTTTGAAAAAGACGGACTTCATTATCTCAGTGAAATGATGAATTATCCGGGGGTTTTGTACAAAGATCCAGTGGTAATGGAAAAGATCAGAATTGCAAAAGAATTGAACCGTCCTGTTGACGGTCACGCGCCGGGGCTCAAAGGTGAAGATGCTTTTAATTATATTTCAGCCGGGATATCGACTGATCACGAGTGTTACGAACTTGACGAAGCTGTTGAAAAACTTAAGAACGGAATGAAGATCCTTATCCGCGAAGGTTCTGCTGCAAAAAATTATGAAGCGCTTCATACTATTCTGAAAGATTATCATGACAATGTTATGTTTTGCAGTGATGATAAGCACCCGAATGATCTGGCAGTCGGACACATTGACAGGATCGTTGCAAGGTCTGTAGCAGAAGGGCATGAACTTTTTAATGTATTGAAGTGCGCATGCATAAATCCGGTAAAGCATTACAAATTAAATGTCGGATTATTGCAGGTTGGAGATCCTGCAGATTTTATTGTTGTAAATAATTTAAAGGAATTCAGAACACTGAAAACATTTATTGACGGAGTATTAACTGCTGAAGACGGAGTTTCATTGATAGGAAGCGTAAAAGAGAAAACTGTAAATCAGTTTAATACATCTAAGAAAAATGAAAAGGATTTTGAAATTAAATCTAAAAGCGGAGAAATAAGAGTTATAGAAGTTCTTGACGGACAGCTAATCACAAATGAAATTATCCTGCCGGCTAAGATCTCTGACGGCAATATAATTTCCGATACAGAGAATGATGTTTTGAAAATTACAGTCATTGAGAGATATAAAAACGGAAAACCTGCAATCGGATTCATAAAAAATTTCGGATTAAAAAAAGGCGCGATCGCTTCATGCGTTGCTCACGATTCACATAATATCATTGCAGTAGGTGTTACAGATGAAGATATCTGCAATGCCGTAAATGCTGTTATAGAAAATAAAGGCGGTATTTCCGTTTCCTCTAACGGAGTTACAGATGTTTTGCCATTGCCTGTTGCCGGGATAATGACTGCTGAAGACGGATATTTAACAGCGGAAAAATATTCAAGATTAGACAAGCTTGCAAAAGCACTGGGTTCAACTTTAACAGCGCCGTTCATGTCATTGTCATTTATGGCATTACTTGTAATTCCCCAACTGAAACTCAGTGATAAAGGATTATTTGACGGAAAAAAATTTGAATTTGTAAAACTTGAAGCTAACGTATAAATTAAATTTTAGAATATGAAAACAGAAGATTATTTTGAAACAAACAAAATGAACTGG
>DAIPYE010000030.1:0-4361 GCA_036782915.1 Bacteroidota bacterium
GAGATTTTTTATTCAGACAGGAGACTGGACTTATCCGGATTTCGGAAAGCAGGGCAAAGGATACAATGAAAGCATGGAAAAACTTGAGGAAACTTACCGAGACAGATATGATTACAGTTATCCGTTTAACAGTGAAGTACTGAGCAGGCTTCCCATTTCATACATTTATGATGATCATGATTTTGCCGGCAATGATGCTGACGGCACCAATTCTTATAAATTGAATTCGGTTAAAGCTTACAGTAAGTTTTTTCCGCATTACAAACTTGACAATCCTGACAATGGTATCTGGCAGAAATTTCGTTTCGGCGATGTGGAATTTTTCCTTCCCGATCTGCGCACACAACGTAGCCCAAATGCAAATGCGTTTGATGCCGAAGGTAAATTCAATCCTCCTTCCGGGCATTCCATATTAAACGGATTTAAAATAGACGGCGAAGATCAGAAGACATGGCTGGAAAATTCACTTAAGAACTCTGATGCGAAATGGAAGGTGATCATCTCAACTGTCATTTTCAATCCGAGATATGCCGATGCGCTGAAAGATGAGCAACTGGGAAAAATGTTTCCGAAGGTTCAGAAAGGCATTACTGACAAATGGGCTGGATTTCCTGAAGACACTGAATTTCTCATTGATATAATAAAGAATAATGATATCAAAAATGTGATAATGGTCAGCGGTGATTCACATTCTTCATATATCGATGACGGAACAAATTCCGTACTGCCGGAGATCAGCAGTTCCAATCTTGACACAAAAAACTCAAAACTCGGCTTGCTCACACAGCTCGCCGGCTACAATATCTGGAATCAGGGAAGCTATAATGATGACGGACACGCATACGGCAGAATTAGTTTTCATTTCGGTGATGAAGAATATGCATTACTTGAAACTGTTGATCAAACAGGGAAAATTGTTTTGAGTTATAGGCTGGATAAGAAATAGAGTTGGAAATATACTTCCGCTGTTCAGCATTTACTTCTTCCAAAACTGATCATGAGTCACAGCTGTTTAACTTCAAACTGTTTAACTGTTAACTGTTAACTGCATAACTGCTAACTGTTAACTGCTAACTGTTTAACTGCTAACTGTTTAACTGCTTTAAATACTGGTTCCCAATCTCCCAGCTTTGTGGGGCAAGCTGATTGGGAACAAGCACTGAAACATTTTGGACAATTTGTTTTCATTATACCTCTTAAATCTATTTTTATTTTAGCACTTCCATTTACTTTCATTCATTTATGTTCCCAATCGAGACAGACTTTCTGAAAACAAATAATTCTGTTTACCACAAGGGCTCGAAGGCTCATAGAAGTTTATTATTAGTGTTTTTAACTTGGAGTCTTCGAAACTTAGAGATAAACCCTACGTTTTCGGACATTCTGGGAGATTGGGAACGAGTCTTGAAATGTTGCAATAAATGATTTCGATTTTGCTTTTTCCGGTAAAAATGTTCCAACTAATGACTTTGATTTGTCTTTTTCCGTTAAAAATGTTCCAACGAATGACTTTGATTTGTCTTTTTCCGTTAAAAATGTTCCAACGAATGACTTTGATTTATCTTTTTCTATAAAATATATTGAAACGAACGGCAATGATTTGTCTGCGTGCGGTAATGTTTTCGTATTGACCGGAATAAATATGCATTCGTTTCATTTCGATTTTGTTTTACGGAGTAACCTGACTTGCATAAATGGCTTTGGTTTAGCTTTTTCCGGAAAAAATGTTGCAGTAAGTGGTATTTCTTTCCGTTTGTGCGGTTCAGATATTGGTGCGTGTGACCTGTATTTGCGTTCTTGCGGCTTAGATTTGATTTTTCGTGACCTGCATTTGTTTTTTTGTGACCTGCATTTGTTTTTTCGTGACCTGCATTTGTATTTTTGTGGCTTAGATTTGTGTATTTGCGGTGAGGATTTTGGTTTAATTTTCTTCCGGAAGCGGATTTGAGGTGAGTGAGTAACCTATATAAATTTTGCAATGATCCGCAGGTTTGTTGTTTTGTCTGAGTCTCTTCGTACTTTTCGAAGGACTCAGTCTAAGAATCTGCTTAGTCAGATAAAGCACGAGACTCGGCAGGAACAAAATTCACGTTTCCAATCGGCTTGCATTGCTAAGCGGGGTGATTGGGAACGAGGGAAAAGGTTTTGAATCAAAAAAAATAATGTAATAAGGTTAAGATGATTGGTTGTTCAAATTTTTCTACTAAGGTTAAAAACTTTTTGAGTTATTATTAATCTAAAAAGAAAACAGAAGCGAATGAGACACGAAGTTCATCTGCCCGGTACGAAAAGGTTCTTTTGCCACATACGTTCAAAAAGTTTGAATTGGATTCTGTTTATTTTTAACGCAAAAAACACAAAGGTTCCGCAAAGATTGCAAAGATTTTATTTTTATTGAAACATGACATTTCTATACTATACCTTTGCGTTCTTTGAGCATTCTATGTTACCTTTGCGTTAAAGAAAAAAATTTAGGTTCATTTGAATTAAGTGCTGATTTGTTTCATTTTTTATTATGAAAAGAAATAAATTTCAGAAGGGTAAGTTATTTTGGACAACATTGTTCTTTTGCCTTAAAAATTTATAGGATTTCTAATGAAAAATTTGGTCTGAGCTTTCTCTTTTATGTGAGACCGGGTGGTATCGAACCACCGAAACTATGTTTTTACACCCTCGTTCTCAATTTCCGGGTTATAGGGTTTCATTTCAAAACTAAGTCCTTACATATACTTTCAAAAATAATTCAATTGTTAAAAAAGCATATTAAAGTTATTTTGGATAAATAATTTAATAAATATTGCAGACAAATTTTAAAGATGTAATTGATCTGATTAATCAGAGTCCAAAGATAATTTTAACGACACATGTAGTACCGGACGGAGATGCAATTGGAAGTGTGATAGCTATGGCAGCTTATCTGAAACACAAAGGCAAAATTCCTTTCATAATAAATCACTCGGAAACACCATTCAATTTAAAGTTTCTTGATAAAGATAATATCATAAGAGTTTTCTCAGAAAATGAATCGATTAATTCAAAACTTATCGAGACAGCGGATTTAATTTTTATACTTGACACAAATGATTTTTCGAGAACTAGAAGTATGGAATCTGCTCTTACAAATTCAGTGGCAAAAAAGATCTGTATCGATCATCATACAGGTCTGAATCCTGAATTGTATGATGCATATATTTCAAACACAGAATATCCGTCTAATTGCTCTATAATTTATGATTTTATAAAATCGGACAATGAAAAATATCTTACAAAAGAAATTGCATCTGCACTTTATGTAGGTATAATGACAGATACCGGTTCATTCAGACACCCAAGAACTGATGCAGCAGTTTTCACTATGTGCGCCGATCTTGTTTCAAAAGGAGCAGATCCTGTTTCACTTTATGAAAACATTTATGCTACCACAACAATAGAAAATTTAAAGTTATCCGCTAAATTCATTGAGAGTCTAGAATTTCATTTTGACAATAAGGTAGTAATAGGAACTGTGACACAGGAAGATTTCAGATCATTGGGACTGAACATTGATCATGTGGAAGGATTTTCTTCAATCATTATGAATATACTTGGAATTAAGATCGGAGTTGTTCTCGTGGAATTGAAAGATAATATAAAAATTTCATTTCGTTCAAAGGGAAATATTCCCGTGAATGAGCTTGCAAAGGAATTCGGAGGCGGCGGACATAAAAATGCCGCCGGAGCAAATGTTAAAGATACAAACATAGAAGAGTTAAAAAATAAAATAATTGAAAGACTTGGTAATTTTTTAGATTAAAATAATTTAACAAAATAAGATAATCATTATGAAAATTTCATTCGACAAAAACACAGCAGATAAGATCAAAGCTGATTGTATTACATTCTTTGTATATGAAGATAAAAAGTTATATGACGAAAAGATCAGATACATTCAAAGAATACTTAAAGTTAAAATTTCCGATTTCAGTCTTGCTGATTTCAGCGGTAAGGAAGAACAGATACAAATTTTATATACATCAAAATACAGGATATTATTGAGCGGTCTTGGTAAAAATGAAAATATAACTTTACAGAAGATAAGAATTGCAAATTCTTCCTCCGCAAAAAAAGCTAACTCATTAAAATCAAAAAAGATCGCTATAGAAGTAATTCAGGAAAGCAAAATTAGCGAAGGAGCTGAGGAAATTGCAAAGGCTGAAGTTATTGGATGTATCCTGGGAAATTATCATTTCGGAAAATATTTTTCCAAAAAAGAAAAGAAAGAGCAGATTGTTTTAAAAGAAGCAGTATATTTTGCAGATAAAAATACTGATCTGAAAGTTTTAAAGGAAATTGAAAGAGGAGTCAAATCAGGCGGTGCAATT
>DAIPYE010000030.1:4371-23401 GCA_036782915.1 Bacteroidota bacterium
ATGCTGTAAATCTTGCCAGAGACCTTGGGAATGAGCCTTCGAATATTTTATATCCTGAATCATATTGTGATCTGATCGAAGAACGTTCAAAGAACAGGAAATATACAACTGAAGTATTGAAATTAAAGGATATTGAAAAGCTCGGAATGGGCGGTGTGCTGGAAGTTGCGCGCGGAAGCAGACGTGAGCCGAGATTTTTAATTATGAGATACAACGGAGGAAATGAAGACGAGAGACCTTATGTTGTAATCGGCAAAGGTGTAACTTTCGACAGTGGCGGTATTTCAATCAAACCTGCCGGAGGAATGGAAAAAATGAAAATGGATATGTGCGGAAGCGCTGCCGCAGTCGGAGTTGTAGAAGCTGTGTCTCAACTTGGACTGAAGCTTAATCTTGTCGGTCTTATTCCAATGGTGGAAAATATGCCGGACGGAAATGCATTTAAACCGGGTGATGTGATCACAGCATTTAACGGATTGACAATTGAAATTGATAACACAGATGCAGAAGGCAGACTTATTCTTGCAGATGCTCTTTCATATGCTTCACAATTCAATCCGGTTTCCGTGATCGATATGGCTACACTTACAGGCGCGGCAGTAATAGCGCTGGGAAGTATTGCTTCAGCTCTTATGAGTAATGATCAGGAACTTGCCGATAAAATATTCAAGGCAGGTAATGAATCATTTGACAGAGTCTGGCAGCTGCCAATCTGGGATGAATATGACAGATTAATTGATTCTGATATAGCAGATGTTAGAAACGGATCTACAGCAAGGCAGGCAGGAACAATTGCCGCGGGAATGTTTCTCAAAAGATTTATCGGTGATTATCCTTGGGCGCATATAGATGTTGCGGCAACTGCCATGAGAGATTCAGCTCTTAATTATAATCCGAAAAATTCTACCGGCGCAGGAGTCAGAGTTGTAGTTCAGTATCTGATGAATGAAGTTAAAAGTAATTAAGTAAATTTTATAATATATATTTTTCCTTCTACTCAGAGACACAAAAGTAATGATTACGGAAATTTATTTTGTGTTTCTGGGTTTTTTAATTTAAATACATTTTAAAATACATTTAATGATCTTAAGAGCAATTCTCTTTGCTGTACTTTTAAATAATCTGATCTTTCCTTCGGGTGAAAAGAATCATGAAAATAAATTTACACTGGGAAATGAAAACTTAATCAATTCAGGTTCTGTCATTCTGTTAAATAAAAAGATTGGGCTAATTACAAATAAGAGCGGAGTTACGTCTGACGGAACTTTGTTTCTGGATGTTTTAAATAAAAATTATCAGGTCACAAATATTTTTACACCCGAGCACGGACTCCGCGGTGATGACAGGGATGAAAATTATACAGACGAAGTTACGGGAATAAATATTGTTTCATTATACGGAGCCAAAAAAAAGCCGGACGCAGCTGATCTTCAGAATGTAGATGTTATGGTCTATGATATTCAGGATGTAAGCGCAAGATTTTATACATTTATAAATACAATGTATTATTGCATGGAAGCTGCCGCAGAGAACAATAAAGAATTTATTGTTTGCGACAGACCGATCATACCTAACGGAAATTATACGGACGGGTTTATGCTGGATGAACAGTTAAGTTCATTTGTCGGATTGATAGATGTTCCGATAGCTTACGGAATGACCTGCGGTGAACTTGCGCAATATATAAATGCAGAATATTTTAACGGCAACTGTGATCTTAAGATCTCAAATATGGAAAATTATTTAAGGAGTGCTGATTACACATCATTAAATCTCCCGTGGATCAAGCCTTCTCCGAATATGTATTTCCCCTCTTCCGCTGTTTGTTATCTCGGAACCTGTTTGTTTGAAGGAACAAATTTTTCAGAGGGACGCGGGACAGATAAGCCATTTGAATATGTAGGCGCGCCATATTGTGACGGGAATATTTTAGCGGATGAAATGAATGCATACAATTTCAGCGGAGTCACATTTGAAAGTATAAATTTTATTCCGACAACAGTAACAAGTCCGTCAAATCCTCCCAAATATGTCGGGGAAGAATGCGGCGGAGTTTATATAAAGGTAACTGATCTGAAAAAATTTGAACCGGTTAAAGTTGAAATTGCATTGATTGTTTCATTGAACAAATTGTTTCCTGAATTTGAAATTAAAAAAAATAATTTCATTGATAAGCTTGCAGGGACAAGCAACTTAAGAGTTATGATAAACAACGGCAGCAGTTATGAAGAAATTATTAGTTCGTATTCAGCTGCTCTTAATGAGTTCAGAACCAAAAGAGAAAAGTATCTTTTGTATAAATAAAATAAACTTAGAATTATGAAAAAAGCAGATATAAAAGTAATGCCGAAGTATTACGACACATATATAAATGAAGTTGAGAATATTGATTTATCAGATGCATTGATCAAATACGGACCGAATCTGCTGGAAGCTGAAAAAGAACATCTCACGAACATTGGAAACAAAGTTTATACTCCCGGGAAATGGACTGTAAAGGAAATAATTCAGCATTTGATCGATTCCGAAAGAGTTTTTAATTACCGCGCACTTAGATTTGCAAGAAATGATAAAACAGTTCTCCCCGGATACGAAGAAAATGATTATGCAAAAGAGTCAAATGCAGACTCAAGAAGCATTGAAGATCTATTAACTGAATTTGCAAATCTGAGAAGATCTACACTGGATATGTTTAACTCATTTGATGATGAAATGCTTCAGCGTGAAGGAATTTGTTTTAATACAAATGTTTCTGTACTTGCGCTGGGGTTTGTATTGGCAGGACACGTTTTACATCATACAAATGTGATCAGAGAAAAATATTTTTCTCTTTGATAAATTCTGTATTTTAAAAAACTATTGTAGACAAATTAATCAATCTTTTCTTAATCAAACTAAATAAAATAATGAACAAATATATCGCAATTCTGTCATTGTTTGTAATAGCATTATTCATGATCTCATTGACAAGCAAAACAGCCGTAACCGGTTCTGACATTAAAGATAACAGTGACTCCTTGGATGCGGCAAAACAGAAATACGTGGATGAAATAATGATAACCATCAGCGGCAAGGAAAATATGCCTTCGGATTCTGTTTTCAAAAACTTACAAATGCTTAAGGAAATGCCGGCGGATAAATTGCTGGGATTAATGAATTTTGGCTTTTCAAAAGCTCTTGGAGTCGGATGTGATCACTGTCATAATGTGCAGGATTTTGCATCTGATGAAATTCCCGCAAAACAGATTTCCCGCGAAATGATGAATATGTCCGGACAGATCAGAGAAATGCTGAAAAATATTAAAGAGATCAAATCTGAAAAACCATCTGTTACTTGCGCAACTTGTCACAGAGGAGCGATAATACCGGCTACTAAACTGAATTAATTCTCTTAACTAACAGAGCAGAGATTTATTTTAGAGTCTCTGCATTTTTTTATTATTCCTTCCTGGAAATAACCATAGTTCCCGCCTGAGCTGCCGGAAATAATACCATCTCAGCAACAACAAAATTATCGTTCCTTGTTGCGGCAAAAATAATTGATTCGGCAATATCTTCAGGAGTAAGCGGAGTTAAACCTTTATATGCAGATTTCGCCTTTTCAGTATCTCCATGGTATCTGACAAGACTGAATTCAGTTTCTACCAGACCCGGATCAATAGTAGTTACTTTAATACCTGTATCAATCAATTCCATTCTCATGCTTTTTGTAATTGCATCGACTGCATGTTTTGAAGCGCAGTAAACATTTCCCATAGGATAGACTTCCCTTCCGGCTATCGAACCTATGTTAATAACATGTCCGGAATTATTTTTTAACATATGCGGGATGATACATTTTGAAACATACAATAAACCTTTCACGTTTGTGTCGATCATTTCATTCCAGTCCTGCACGGAGCCGTCCTGAACTTTAGCCAGACCTCTTGCAAGACCGGCGTTATTCAAAAGGATATAAAAACTCTTCCATTTATCATCTAAACTTTCAATCTTAGTTTTTACATCTTCATAATTTTGAACATCCATTTTCATTGCATGAACATTTACAGAATATTTCAGTTTAATATCATCCGCGATTTCATTTAAAATATTTTCCCGTCTGGCAGTAAGAATTAGATCAGCTCCAATCTCCGCGAACTTATAAGCTGCAGCTTTACCGATACCGCTGGTAGCTCCAGTTATAAAAACAATTTTTGATTTAAGGTTTTTCATTTTAGTTGATTGGTTGAATTGTTAATTTAGTAAAACATCTGATCAGCTGAATTTATTTTTTAAGAATTAAATATTTTTGAAGAATTTTATATTTAACAGTTATTCACCGTTCAGTAATTATACAAAATTAACTATTTATCAAACCAAGAAAAATTGATTTATAAAAAAACAAAAATAATCTGCACGATCGGACCGGCAGTTGATACAGTTGAGAAAATAAGTTACTTAATAGATGCCGGAATGGACGCAGCCCGCCTGAATTTTTCTCACGGAACAAGGGACATACACAAAACCTATATTGAAAATGTCCGTGAAGCCGGAAAGATCAAAGGTAAAATGATCGCTGTTATTCAGGATCTGTCTGGTCCTAAGATCAGAGTCGGCAATCTGGAAAAAGGAAGCATTGTATTAGTCGAAGATCATTTTATAAAAATCACCTCCGAAGTAATTACCGGTAATGTAAATATGTTTTCAACTAATTATCCTGAACTTGTAAATGATGTTAATAAAGATGAAATCATTTTACTGGATGACGGTAATCTAAAGCTTCGTGTAGTTTCGCACAATCCCACCAATAATGAGATCGAATGTGAAATTATGACAGGCGGAATTTTAAAAGAGCATAAAGGAATTAATCTGCCAAATACAAAATTGAATCTGCCATCTTTAACTGAAAAGGATATTACGGATCTTGAATTCGGATTAAAGAACGGAGTTGATTTTGTAGCAATGAGTTTTGTAAGATCAGCTGAAGACATCAGACATTTAAGAAATTTAATTCAGTCAATGAATTATAATGTACCTGTAATAGCCAAGATCGAAAGACCTGAAGCAGTTGCAAATATTGATTCTATTATATCCGAAACAGACGTTATAATGGTAGCACGCGGGGACATGGGAGTTGAAATCTCAACAGAAGATGTACCGATAATACAAAAAAGAATTATCAGGAAATGTAACATAGCTATAAAGCCTGTTATCACAGCGACTCAAATGCTGGAATCAATGATTGAAAATCCGGGACCAACAAGAGCGGAAGCTTCTGATGTTGCTAATGCAATCTTCGACGGAACAGACTGTGTTATGCTTTCTGCTGAAACATCCACCGGAGCTTATCCGATAATTGCAGTCAGCACAATGAAAAAAATTATTCTTAAAACTGAAACAGAAAAAAAATCCAGATACTTCAAGGAAATATTTGTAGAAGATTCACCTGAGAATACATTGCACACAATATGTAATTCTGCCACTGAGATCGCGACGAGGGTAAATGCAAAAGCTATAATCACAATTACACATACAGGCAGATCCCCTCTTCTCTTGTCAAGTCACAGACCTGCTGCGCAGATAATTTCTGCAACTTATGATCCGGTAATAATTAAAAGATCAAAGCTGATATGGGGAGTCGAATCGATTCTCATTAATAAAAGTAATGACTTTGATGAAACTGCCAAAGCAATTAAGGAAAAAATACTTGAAAGTGATATTCTTAATGACGGAGACAGAATTGTAATAATTGCTCCGATGCCTTTTTCACAATCTGAGTCTGCTAACACAATACAGGTGACTAAAATTTGAAAAAGATATAAAGAGAAATGAATCCAATGGAAAATATTTTACCACTAAGTCACAAAGTCACAAAGAAAATATTTCCATAAAACAATATTGTATTAAATTTAAACCATATATTTTATTACTCATTGGGAAATAAAAACATCTTATTAGAAGTATTAATAATAGGTGCAGGTCCGATCGGACTTGCCTGCGGAATCGAAGCAAAAAAGAATTCATTGAGTTATGTGATCATTGAAAAAGGATGTCTTGTAAATTCTATTTTCAATTATCCGACAAACATGACATTTTTTTCTACATCAGAAAGAATTGAGATGGAAGAAATTCCATTCGTATCTCACGGAGATAAACCTTCACGCAGAGAAGCTTTGGAATACTACAGAAGAGTATATTCATTTTATGACTTAAATGTAAAGACCTATGAAAAAGTATTGTCCGTAAAAAAGAGTGGTAGGGAAATTTACATTATTACAACAGATAAAAATGAATATAACGCGAAAAATGTGATTGTTTCTACAGGTTATTATGACAATGCAAACTATCTGAAAATTCCGGGAGAAGATCTTCCTAAAGTTAAACATTATTTTGATGAACCGCATCCTTATGTAAATCATAAAACCGCAGTTATCGGAGCCGGAAACTCTGCTGTTGATGTTGCGCTGGAATTATACAGAGTAGGAGCGTATGTTACTATGATAATCCGTGAAGATCAGATAAAAAAGTCTATTAAATACTGGGTGAAGCCTGATATTGAAAACAGGATAAGTGAAGGATCAATAAAATCATATTTTAATTCAGAAGTAATTGAAATCAAAGAAAATGAAATTATTGTCAAAACTCCTGACGGAATCATAGAACTTCAGAATGATTTTGTATTTTCAATGACAGGTTATCATTCTGACAATGAATTTTTAAAAAGTATCGGAATAGACCTAGACGAAAATTCAAACCCGGTGTTCAATAAAAAAACATTTGAAACAAATCTAAAGGGAGTTTATATAGCGGGAGTAGTTTGCGGCGGAAGGAATACAGATAAATATTTTATTGAGAATTCGATCGAGCATTCAAAAATTATTATTGACGATTTAACCAAATCATTTTCAAATTAAATAAAATTAAAATGAAATCAATACTTGCTGTTTTAGTTGTCATTCTCATCGCTTTAATCTATTCCAACCGGACTTTATCCGAAGAAAATTCTGATTTAAAAAAAGAATTAACTTATTCCAAAAGCTTAAAAGTTAATGGCATCGGCGGAATATTTTTTAAATCAAAAGATCCTGAAGCAATAAAAAAATGGTATTATGATAATCTCGGACTTGTGCCGAATGATTACGGGTCGATATTTTCATTCCGCAAATTTGATAATCCTGATGTGAAAGGTTATCTGCAGTGGAGTCCGTTTGGTGAAAAGACAAAATATTTTCTTCCGTCAGAAAAAGACTTTATGATAAATTACAGAGTTGCAAATATGGATGAATTGGTTAAAGAACTTAAGACAAGCGGAGTAACTTTTACAGATACTGTTGAATCTTATGAATACGGAAAGTTTGTTCATATAATGGATCCGGACGGAAATAAGATCGAATTGTGGGAGCCTGTTGACAGTTCTTTTACGAATCTTTATGAAGAAAAAACTACTTATTGAAAATTAGTTTTAATCGTCAATATTTGATTCAAAGCTTTACATTTATACTTTTAGTTCTGTCTTTCGAAATATTTATTTCAATTACTTTTTCAGGAAATCCATCTGCGGAAATTCCAATTTCAAATTTCCCTTCAACAGGGACGCTTAATGTAAAACGTCCCTCATTGTCGGTTAATCCTGAAATATCCGGCAGATCTACAGGTGCTTTAATAAAATAAATATTTGCTCCTGGTATTGCCCTTTCATCTTTATCAGTAACAACTCCGGAAAATATTAAGGATTTATTTGCCATAGCATATCATAAATTTAAATTCCTGATTTTAAATAATATATGAATTTAACAGATACTTCAAAAGCAATTAAAATATACTGAAGTTCGAAACTTCATTAAGCTTTCCATGCAACCATATTATTGTAAATTGCAGTAATTATTCTTGTGCCTGAGTTAGTTGTCGCTCCCCCGTAAGCATGAATTCCAAATGCATATCTGTTTCCGTTTACAATTCTGTAGACTGCGCTTCCGCTCTGACCGCCTGCTGTATCAATATCATAGTACACTTTTCTGCTGTTTACAGATGCAATTCTTTTTGAATCATACCATTGAGTTCCGGAAGGTTTATCACCGGGATATCCGGAAATATTTCCTGTGCTCGCCAAAAGATCTGCATTTGAATAAACTCCAAACCCGAGCCAGCCGGTTTGATTTCCTAAATTTGTGGGAATTATTATCGCGCCGTAATCAAAATTCTCATCACCGTTATTAGTCCATCCGGTATTTGATCTGAAGTTTGTGCTTGTGACCGAACCGTAAGGAAGCGATGCTCCGTTTCTTCCCGGCATAACTTTGATTGACTTCACCCAGCCATCTCTTCCTGAAACGCCGCTGTTCTTTATGAAAACTACATGACCTGCTGTCATAAGTGTGTGCGGTCCGATGAACCATCCTGTTCCTATCCATTGTGAGTTATCTCTTGCAGTGATCAGTAAGGAAGCGTGAACTCTCCACGGATAAGAAGAAGTATTTGTTATTTTAGTTCTGTTATCAGGACCGTGAACTGTTTCAGCTATTGGCGGCGGAGGTCCGAATGATGCCTCGCCAATATCCCTTAGATTCAGATCTTTTGGAACATTCCATACTTCAGCTGACATTAATTCTGCTTTCTTATGACCGGGCACAGCTTCAGAACCGTCTGAACTTGCTTTTACAGTTTTAGGGTTTATTCCTTCCGAAGGTGCTTTGAATACTGCTTTCTTTGAAACTTCTGCTGTTTCTTTTTCCTGATTTGAAACAGGTGAATGTCCTGATGCAGTGGACTTTGCTTTTGCTGCCATTTTTTTAAATCTCCATTAAGTTTAATTTTACCGGAATGATTTTATATTTAAATACTTTCACCGGTTAACAAAGCATTTAATTTTATTAGATTTCTATTATTCAATTTTTTTAAATTTATTCCTGTCAGATAAAAGAAATGAAAGTTCCGGATTTGATACCGGAACTTTTCCTAAAGAGGTCATTCGGTCAGTCGTTTCGGAAATTAAGCTGAGAAATGAAATTTGATTTGTCATTAATATTCTTTTAAATTAACACTACAAAAATAAGGAGGGATATTCTAATAGTTAATAGTGGAATACCAATTTTAACTGTAGGGGTGAATACTCACAAATTATTAATCGAAATTTCTACTACAGATACTCTGGATTTTTGGAGTATGTCAAATTCGACTGAGTTTAGGAAACATCTTTCCTCGAATTTTATTAATAATCACGTATTCAAATATTTTACTAAAGGGAGTAAAAGAGATGATTTAAAAAGATCCGGTACAATAACAAAAATTTCATCAGATCAACTTAAATTTTGATGTAATGCATTTATTAAAAAGAGTTTTGAAATAAACCTTACGGAAGTCAATGCTGTCATTATCAAAAGAGTGAAGTAATTTCAATCCTTTGGGGTTTTTTATAACTGATTATTTTGGACGGATGTGATATTAATATTTAGTTATATAATTTGAAAATATTATTTTTTTTTCATAAATGAAGCTCCCCGCCGCAAGCAGCGGGGTATCTTAAGTAATTATTCTAAGACTTCTGAAAAAAACTTTTACACTTTGTCATCCCCGAAATCTTTTGTCGGGGATCCATTCATGTTTTTTAGCTGATTAGATTCCCGCCAAGAGCTTGGGGGAATGACAACCCGGTGTTTTACAGAAGTTGTTAATTTATTTTTCTTTCGCCGCAAGCAGCGGGGAATTAAACCCTAAGTGATTAAATAAATTAAAACTAAATTGAAATCTCTGAATTGCTATCCGGATAATTTATCATATAATTTTTTTGTTTGAGGATTTAAGGACTAATAACTGTTACAGAAGCTTCAGAATTATTTTCAGCAATACTCAGATCACCGGCATCAACAGCAGAATCTCCGTTTACATCAGTATTGACATATCCGGATTCAGAATATAAAATTGAGTTTTCAATATTACTCAGATCTGCTGCATCCACTACGCCATCCTGATTTGTATCACCGGAATAAATGCAATATTTTATTCCTTTAAGTATCTGATTGTTTCCGAATGCTTTTGATGCGGAATTTGAAAAATCATAACTCATCACATTTGCAACAAAACTGTTTCCTGAACTGCTCCAGGTTTCTATGGAATTTCTGTGACTGATAACAATATAATAATCTGTTGCATTGTCTGCGTTATGAAATCCCGGCATAACAATACCGGAATTATTAACAACTACTTTCGCTGAATCTATAATTTCAAAAGGTGACTGAAAATTTCTCAGAGTTATTTTAACTGTATCGCTGATCATAACATTTGTGTTCTCATCATAAAATCCCTGAATAAAAGCTTTCAGGCTTAAAGTTTTTATAGCGGGCAGTATTTTATAATTATCTCTTAATGAATTTGCAATATTGTAAAACTTCAATACAAGGCTATCCGAATTTGCAGTAACAAACATAGCTCCGTAATTAGCGCTGTATCTAACCTGACTACCCGATATGGGAAATCCAAAAATTGATCTTAGATTTCCTCCCAATCCGTTAACAAAATACGGCAACCCGTTTACATTCAGTCTTTCATAAAGATGTTCATGACCTGACATAACAGCAGACGCTCCCCATGATTTAAAAGGCCATCTCATTATTATTTCAGATCCCTGTATCAGACCGGAACAATAAGGCGGATGATGGAAATAAACTATATTAAATTTTGATGATGACAGAGCCAGAGAGTTTTTAAGCCAGATTGCCTGAACTGAATTGCTGTCACGTCCGTCCGGTTCGTTTATATCACTGTCTATAACAAAAAAGTGAACGGCACCTTTCACAAAATCATAATATCTTTCATTCCCGGGTAATACAAAATAATTTAGAAATGGCAAAGCTCCGGCAGTCTCCCAGTCGTGATTTCCAAGTGAAGGAAAAAATCTGTTGTATGCAGCACCTGTTCCGTAAGATCCGGTATAAGGAAAAATATAATCATGATAATACTGTCCGATATTAGCATCGATCGTACTTGCCGATCCAATATCATAATTATTATCACCCAGAGTAATTATAAAATCCGGATTCCAGCTTTTTACAAGATTTGCAACTGCCAGTTCGTCCGGACCTGCATTTCCATAATCGCCTATTACGGCAAATTTCAATGAACTTTGTGCCGTAACTCTGAATACAGATATAAGTATTATAATAAATGACAATATGAGTTCAATAAATTTTTTCATTTTAATTTGAATTTATATTAAAATAATTAATCCTCATCTTAATATATACAAATCAATTAATATTGAATTTAGCAAAATAGATTACACATATTTATTTTTTTAAATTCCATGATCCTTTAAATATTTTGGAAATGATATTCAGATTAAAGTGGTTTTTATGAAAAATCTTCCGAATATTAATTAAACATCTAAGTTGTTTTCTATGAGTAATTATTATATGAATACTTCAGTGTCTCTTTTCACAAAAATCAACTTTTGGAATTTAAGAATGTTTTTAAAAAATTAGTTATGCAAAAAAGTAAATTATTAAGTCTTTTAAAAACATTTTCCAGAGAAGAGTTTAAAGAGTTTGGGTTATTTGTAAATTCACCTTTTTATAACAGAGAAAAGATCCTGATAAAATTCTACAATGCACTTAAAAAATATTATCCTGATTTTAATGAAACTGACTGCGACAAAAAACTGATTTATTCTTTTCTGTTTCCGGATAAAAAGTTCAATGATGCAATGTTTAGGAATACAGTTTCTGACCTTCTGAAACTTGCCGAGAAATATTTAAAGCAGGTTCATTTTGAAAAAGAAGTTTTTTATAATCAGTATTATCTTCTGAAAGAACTTACAAACAGAAAGCAAACGATTCTTTTCAGCTCAAACCTGAAAAAATCAAAGGCTATACTTAAAAATTCAGAAGTAAGAGATGAAATTTATTATAATTACAATTTTCTTCTTGAAGATGAGATCAGGAGAAATCATGTTGTAAAGTCCAGCAGAATTTTATTTAAAGAAGATAATCTGAATGAACAGGCCGGAAACCTTCATATACAGCATCTGACGGAAAATATTAAATTGTATGCAATAATGCTGAATCAGAAAAAGTTTGTCTATGATCATAAATTTGATTTTACTTTTTTAGAATTGATAAGAATTTATATTCATGAGAATTATCATCTCTTCAGTCATATCCCGTATATAAAAATATATTTCAATTGTGTTATGCTTTATAAGACCAATGAAAAAAAATACTTTGATGAACTTAAATGCGAAGTCAAAAAGAATTACAGGTTGTTAACTGTTACTGACAGAAAAAATATGTTTATTGTAATGACCAATTACTGCAATTCAGAAATAAAGAAAGGGAAATTTGAATTTTACTTAGAAAATTTTAATATATATAAGGATTTGTTAAAAACGAAAGCATATCTTGAAGGAAATAATTTCATGCCGCATTATTTTTATCAGTCTATTACAATGAATGCTGTTTCAGCCGGAGAACTTCTCTGGGCTGAAAAGTTTATACACAAATACAGAAAGATGCTTCATCCTGACTTTATTCATATTTCATATAACTATTGTCTTGCGCAGCTTTACTTAAAACAAAAGAACTTTGACAATGCTCTTACAGCGCTTTCAAATGTTCCCGCAATTGACATTACATACAAAATGAATATTAACAATACCTTGCTTTTAATTTATTTCGGTAAAAATGAAACTGAATCATTTCTTTCGCTTATTGACAGTACACGGCATTTTCTTAAAAGGAATAAACATTTAAAAAAAGAAGATATAGTGCCTAATAACTATTTTACAATTTATATCAAACGTCTGTACAATCTTAAGGAAAGAAAGGACAAAGATAAATCACATGATCTTATATTACTGAAAAGAGAAATTGAAATGAACAACGGGGTCAATTATAAGAAATGGTTTCTTGAAGAAATAAACGGATTACTTGCAAAATAAAATTTATTAAAATGTTAATTTAGAATTATTCAACCTCCTCCCCCGCCGGAAGTTTGCTTTTGCTGAATTTCAAAATTTTTAGTACCGGTTGTATCAGGATAAAACCCTGAAATATTAAATTCCTCCCACGCTGACTGATCAGTTATGTCAGAATTTTGCGTAAGAAAATTTAATTTGATACTTGCCTTAATTCTGTAATCCTTAATGTATTCATCAGACAAAACACTGTTTAGATCATTATAAAATTTATTATCCATGAAACATTGTAAGTTTAATAACTGTGTTTCACCGGGATTCAGAATTATTCTTTTTTCAAATTCAGGATTATAAGAATTATTAAATGTCGAATCCTTCAGTGATTTCACAAACAGATTCTGATTCACCTTTATAAGCGGACTTTTACTGACAAACATAAATGCAGAAAATCCGGGATGCAGAAACAGAAGTTCATCAGATTTGTTGGTAATGAGAACATCAACTTTGAAAATCCGCGAACTGTCAGTAACAGTAGCAGTATCGGTTAGCTGAAAATTACTGAATTCAATCCCCTTAATACCGGGATTTTCAGTAATTGAAAAAAATGTATCATCATTGTTTTTCAGAAAAGAGATGCCGATTGACTTTTGTTTTAAAGGATCAAAAGCCGTATCAAAGTCTTTCTGCTTTTTTGCAATGGTATAGTACAGAAGTATCAGACCAAAAACAGAAATGATCACCAGAAAATTAAATCTTCGGTTTATCTTCGGAATATCAAGAATTTTTTTAACTGCAATAAAAGCATTTATCAGGAAGTAAACTGAAATTATAATTACCGGGATCCAGAACAGTGAGGATAAAATAATAATAGTACTGATGTTTTCTATGCTGATAAAAGAATACACAACCTTTGTATAGAATATCAGAAGTAAAAAAATAAAGAAATAATACAGAAAGATTGTAGAGTTTATATATGAAATAATTTCTGTAAAACTTTTTCTGATACTTTTATCTATGAGAAGATAGGAGAGAAGTTTAGAAAAAAGATAAATTGAAACAACTATCGGAAGAGTAAGCAAAATCAATTTCTCAAAACTGATTGAAAATAATGAAGTTGTAATATTCTGTATCGGCGCATTGTAAAGCTGAAATTTAAAAAACGGTTGTTTAAGTGAGAGCAGGTATTTGAAATACTCATCAAACTGTAAATGTATAAGCGCATTGAAACAATTGTAAGACTTCTCAAAATAGTCAAAGAAAAATGATCCATATTGATCAAACTGAAAACGTGATTCTTTAAATATCAGAAGTGATAACCTTTTTGCGTTTATGGTAAATACAAAAACAAAAGTTGACAACAGCAGATAGGTCAGCGAATTCACCCGTGTTACTTCCTTATCTTTCTTTCCGTTAATTACATCATCAAAAAATTCATAAGGTCTGAACAGAACATTGAAAAATGTTTTAAAAAAATTTTTTCCAAAGATAAGAAGCTGCTGTATTGCATCGTCTATTTTATTCATAATAATAATTTACATTTTCTTCCAGATAAGAATAATTTTAATACTTAGAATAATATTATTTAAGTAATATCATTCGTTTTGTATCAGTAAAATTTCTTGTTTCTATCCGATAAAAATACATCCCGCTTGAAAGATTCTCGCCGTTAAATTCCACATCATAGCTTCCTGCATTTTGATTCTGACTAACCAATGTCATAATTTCGTTTCCCTGAACATCAAATACTTTTAAGGATACGTAATTCGTAACTCGCAATTCGTAACTGATCCTGGTTACCGGATTGAAAGGATTTGGATAATTCTGATGTAAGTTAAAAGAAGAAGGAGTTTCATTTGAAATCGAATTCACATTAACCAGCTGATTTTTATAAATGAATAAAAGGTCATCTACTTCGTCTATCCCCGCAAGATCCATGTCACCGTCATTGTCGATATCAAGAACAGTTATACACGAACCGGCACTCGATGCCTGAAGTGTGATCGGCGTATTTGAAAAAACTCCGCTTCCGTTATTTGTAAAAACGCTGTACGTCCCGCCGATATAATTACTTGAAATCAGATCAAGATCATTGTCCCCGTCTATATCACCGATGTCCATTGCCAGAGGAAAGCTGCCTTAATTATATTTTTTTCCTGCTTTTATCCCTCCTGCCCCTTTCCCAAAAATTACACCGATCTTATTTGAACTGGATAATGCTCCCGCCACATCAACTTTTCCGTCGCCGTTAATATCTCCGACTGCAATTGCCCAGGGCTGTCCGCCCAAAGAGCTTCTTGCTGAGAATGTAAAATTCCCGTTACCGTCACCGAGCAGTAAAACTATTTCAGATGATGAATAACATGCGATGAATAGGTCATGAATTCCGTCTCCGTTCGCATCTGCAACCATCACCCCGGTTTCTGAATTACCGACGGTATTTATATTCACAGCCGCATCAAATAATCCTGCTCCGTTATTTTTAAAAAGTGATATATTACTTCCGCCACGGTTCGCTGTAACTACATCTTCCCAGCCATCACCGTTAAAATCAATTATACCGACACCTCTGACCTGATTTCCTGCAGTGTTTGAAACTCCTGACTGAAAATTAGCAGAAGAAAGACCTTTGAATAAACTCATCACCGAATTTCCTACATTACCGATTACAATATCCGCTATGCCGTCATGATTAAAATCAGAAGCTTCACTCGGGCTCGGGTAATTGCCGGACGGAACAGGATGAATTGCATAAATTGTGTCATAACCTGAACCGTTATTCAAAAAAACCCTGAAGTCTACTGAGATCTCATTTACAACAGCAAGGTCAGGTCTGCCGTCTCTGTTAAAATCACAACCGAGCGCACCATAACATTGTATCAATCCTTCACCCTGCCTTCTAACGGGAATTGTCTGGGTCAAAGTATAATTAGCAGTTCCGGGCTGAGCCTTTGTCCAGAAATTCCAGCTGTAACCAAGAGCCATTGAAATCTGATTTACGCTTTTTATATTTCTTGAGAGATAAACTGTAACCCATTCACCTGCAAGAAAAGGAATATTCGGAGTAAACATTACAACCTTATTCGCTGCGCCGAAATCAAATGTACCCTGTATCTGACCTGATAATTTTCCGAAAACCCTGAATGTAGAATTATTCACTGATAAAGTATCAACGGGAATAGTAAATGTCACACTGATCTGAGAATTTCTCGGAGCATTAATTATCTGCTTTTGAGGAAATACACTGACAACTACCGGAGCCTGTGAAAAAGCTGCATTAATGTTAAAGAGAAATAAGAAAGTAAAAGCTGTTAATAATAATTTTTTCATTTGATCTGATTTTTTTAATTTAAAATTATTTTAGTAATATCATTCGTTTCGTCTCAACAAAATCTTCTGTTTCAAGTTGGTTCGACGAGCTCACCACGAGTTTATAAAAATACATACCGCTGGAAAGATCACTTCCATTGAATTCAGTTTCATATCTCCCGGGTGAAAGCGTTTCATTAATCAAAGTTTTTATTTCTTTTCCAAGTGCATCATATACTTTTAAAGATACAAATCCCAAATGCGAAATTCCAAATTCCAAATTCGTAACCGGATTAAACGGGTTCGGATAATTCTGCGACAGAGAATATTCATCCGGAATTTCATTTGAGATCGTGTTTTCTCCAGGGTCAACATAATTTCCTCCGGAGAAACAAATTATTCTGCCGTCCCTGCATCCTGCAACAGTTTCATTTCCATTTCCATTCTGATACTGAAGTTTTCCAAGTAAAGCTACTTTTTCTACAGCAAAATCTGTGTTCCCGCTACCGAATGAATACTGAAACTTTATGTCACCTGTACTTCCGTTCAGAATGTAAAAATTATTTCCAAGAGTTCCGGCGGCAACATCAAATTGATTTCCTCTGTTGGTTTTGCCGATAATATCAGAACCCATAATGTATGAATTATCAAGATTATTAACCCACAGATCAGCTCCGTTCGCCGGATTCATTTTATTAAAAGTTTTCTGACCTGATACAATTAAAAATGAATCAACTAATAATGGATATGTCGTCATAAAGGTTTTTGGAAAATATTTAACATTTCCGTTTACACTCGGACTGAGACTTCTTTCCCACAAGAGAATCCCGTTTACGCCGTTTAAAGCAAAAACTTTTCCGTTAAATCCGGATTGAGAAACAATATCTCTTATTGTATCAGATGTGATGCTGTTAATGTCTCTCATTGACCAGATAATATCCGAATTTAAATATTGCCACGAGTTCTGACCTGTATTATTAAATGCCTGCGCTAAATAAGGATTTCCGTTGTTGCTGTGTGAAATTGCGCCGCCGGTCTGAATATTTACAACATCATAAAGGAACAATGCTGATTGCGGTGTATAAAAAATTAAATTTCCGTTAATGCCGTTCACACATATCAGACTTCTTCTGCCCGCACCATTAGATTCTCCGCTTGCAGAAAATATTACATCATTTATTCCGTCATTGTTGTAATCTTTATCCGCTCTGACTCCGTTCACATCTCCGTCACTAAAAGTAATTGAATCTCCGTAAGCCCATATCTGTCTTCCGGTTCGTCCGGAAATAGTATAAACCATTTCATTTCCTCCGCCGCAGCCGATCACTACATCCTGAATTCCGTCACCGTCAATATCCGATCTTATTTGCATAGCATCTTCATAAGTTACAGAGCCGCTGTTATTATTACTTATTCCTGTATTGAAAGTCCATAAAGTGTCAGAAGTAACGGAAGAGTTTCCGTTGAAACAGGTTGTCAGATAATTTGCGCTCGCCACTATAACATCATTTACCTGATCATTGTTAACGTCTTGTATTTGCTTAATGCTAACAGGCTTATAGTAATCTGAAATCGTGTATGGATTATCCGGAATTGTACCTTCCCAGTATTTCTCTCCAAGATCTAAATTTCCAAAACTTGCGCTTCCAGTTAAAACTATTGTTGCCTGAGGTAAATTCACAGCATTCGAAAATA
Organism: Bacteroidota bacterium; assembly: GCA_036782915.1. Lineage (GTDB taxonomy): Bacteria > Bacteroidota > Ignavibacteria > Tepidaquicellales > Tepidaquicellaceae > JAEUSI01. The sequence continues at coordinate 22,259 of DAIPYE010000030.1, forward strand.
TTCTCAAAACATCAGAGTTTTGAACTCCGGAAGCCCTAAACCATACTCTGAACTGTTTAGTCTTTTGTGTATCAATGGAAATTGGGAATGTGATACCAACAGTATCAGGGAAAAATTTTATTGCAGATGTTTGAATTGAAGTAATGTTCAAAACCTGTGTACCCGTATTTTTAATTGTATATGTAAAACCGCAAAGCGAGCCTGCTCTTCTTTGACCGTAGTCAAAGCTTGTATTGGAAACTAAAATATTACTGCCGTTAAATACTCCCTTACCTTTCAGTAAAACAATTTTCACCGGTGTTCCGCCATCATTACTTGTTATTCTTAACTGTCCGGATGTTGTATCATAAACTGTTGGAGCAAATGTTACAGTATAATTTTTAGATTGCCCGATGTTTAAAGTATCCGGAACATTGTTTGGCAGAATTGAAAACCGCGGATTTGTAACATTAAAATTACTTATTATAAGTTTAGAAGTTCCTGTATTTGAAATTGCTAAAATTCTGTCAGATGAAGTTCCGATAATAGTATTTCCGTAATCAATTGTGTTTGTACTTGTTGTGATCTGCGGATTACCCGATCCTGTCAAAGAATATTTATAAAGTGTTTTGTACAAATTAACATTGTTCCCAATCCTGTCAGCAATAAGCCACAGAAATTGACCGTCCCAGTGCATTCCGCGCGGTCTGCAGACTCCGTCAGGATCAGGAACCGGGAATGAAAATAAAGTATCACCGACAGCTTTTCTGTATGCATAAATTCTTTCAGGATCTCCCTGAAAACTGTCGGATACATAAAATATCGTGTCGCCTTTAACTGTAATTCCCTGAACCTGTTTTCCTCTCAATGGAATTGTGTCTGTAACAGATCGGGAGGTCAGATTAATTTTATAAGCATAAGCAAACGGATAAACTGTAAAATCGGGAGAATAAACCGAGAACCAGATGTTATCTCCGTCAATTGAAATATCACCTACACCACCCGTTGCGCCGCCTGTCAGAGCAGGAAGCTGAATACTGTCAACTCTCGCTCCGGATGAATTAATTTTATACAATCTCGCTCCGGCTGTTCTGAAATCCTCTGCGATCCAGTACCCGTTTCCGTCCCAGACCAGTCCGTGATTGAATGTAAAGGGAGTTGTCA
>DAIPYE010000031.1:0-23301 GCA_036782915.1 Bacteroidota bacterium
GCCGCGGCGGGAACAGCGCTACATTTTCAGGATCTGATGAAATATATTCCAAAGGATCAGCCATTTTATGTTCTTGAATCAATTGGCAATGACGGGAGTGAACCGCCTCATACAGACATGAAAGAAATGGCAGCGTTTTATATAAAAGAGATTCAATCACTTCAGCCGGAAGGTCCATATTTACTTGGCGGCAGGTGTTTTGGAGGAAGTGTGGCTTATGAAATGGCTCAGCAACTGACTGAAAGCGGAAGTGAAGTTGCGTTGCTTGTTGTATTTGGTACATGGCCGCCAATGCTTGCTCCCATACCTGTTTATGAACCTCCTAAAAAAGATACAAGTCATTTTGTAAATCGTACATTTTATCATTTGAAAAATGGAGAATTCTTTTATGTAGCCGGAAAGTATATATCAAATGAAATAATGAAGGCAAAATATTTTTTAAAAACCAAATTTGATCAAATATTCAGCAATCCTGAGAAAAAATTATTCAGAGAATTATGGGTTACACATACAAGAACTTATGTCAATTATGTAGCTGATAAATATCCGGGAAAAATTTCAATGATCGATGCGGAAGATCTTGATATCGAACACAGAGACGGATGGAAATATCTTGCAAAAGGCGGCATTGAAGCATATATGATAAAAGGAGCAACTCATTATACAATAATGAGTGAACCATATATTCAGCAGCTTGCAGAAAGACTGAATTACTTTCTGGAAAAGACACATAAAGAAATTGAATTAAAAACACTTAAAAACGGAATGGCTGTAAAGTCATTTCAGAATAAATTACCCGAAGAAATAAAAGCATAAACTGAACACATTATTTTTCATATAATATTTATAAACTTCACTAAGATTAAATTTAATATCTAAAACTATTTAAAACTAATAAATGACAATTGATCTGAAAAATCTCAAAGCTGACCTGTCCAATATCAAAAAAACAATTCAGTTTGTTTACAACAGCGATAAACGTTTATTCATTGTAAGATTATTTCTGATTGTGATTCAAAGTTTACTGCCTTTATATCTTCTGCTTTTGACAAAACAATTGATCGACGTAATTACAAACTCAGGTTCAAGGTCTTCAGAAAACATCTGGTTTACTATAGCAATCTTTTGCGGCGTAACTTTAGTTATTCAGATTACAGCTGTGCTTAATACTATCGTCGGTGAAATACTCGGTCAGAAGATTGTGAATTATGTCAATAATATTTTGCATAATAAATCTCTGGAACTTGATCTGACTTATTATGATAATCCGGAATATTATGATACGTTTCACAGAGCACAGCAGGAAGCAACCTTCCGTCCCATTCAAATTTTACTCAGTATATCCGAACTTATGACAAATATTATTTCATTTGTCGGAGTTGCTATAATACTGGCAACTTTATCCGGATATGTTTTTCTTGTAATTATACTGGCAGGGATTCCTTCACTGTATATAAAATTGGTAAGAACAAAGGTTTTTTATGAATGGAAGACAGCAAATACAAATCTCTACAGAGAAGTAGGCTATCACAGTATGCTTATGACGCAGAGAATTTATGCGAAAGAAATGAGAATATTTACATTGGGTAATTATATTCTGAAAGCACATAATTTCATAAGAGATAAATTAATGCATCAGGTCATTCAGTTATCTAAAAAAACAGCAAAGGGTAATATTGTCTCCGCCATATTTGAAGTAAGCGCACTGGCAATTTCAATAGTTATTTTAACAAATAAGATCCTTGTGGGAGAAGTTTCTATCGGAAGTTTTGTAATGTTCTTTGGAGCTCTTCGCGGTGCAAATCAATATATCAGTGGAATAATGAATAATGTAACAGGAATTTATAATAATAAATTATTTTTGAGCAATCTTTTTGCGTTTATAAATCTGAAGCCTCATATTAAGCAGATTGAGAATGCATATATGGTACCTAAACTTACTAAAGGATTAAAATTTGAAAATGTATCATTTACTTATGAAGGCGGTAAAAGGAAAATTTTAAATAATGTTTCATTTGAAATTAAACCGGGAGAAACTGTTTTGATCACAGGTAAAAACGGCGCGGGAAAAACTACTCTTATTAATGTACTTTGCCGGATGTACGAAAGAAGTTCGGGAAGCATAACCCTTGACGGAATTGACATTAAAGATATGGATATCGATTCATTGCATAAAAACATCGGAATCATCTGTCAGGATTACTGCAAATACAATCTGACTGTAAGCGATAATATTAAATTCGGAGATGTGGATGCAGAGCACGATATAAAAAGCGCCGCAGTCTTATCCGGCGCTGATGAATTTATAGAAGACCTTCCTAAAAAATATAATACTATCGTAGGTAAATTTTTTGAAGACGGTGAAGAATTAAGTATTGGTCAATGGCAGAAGATCGCGCTTGCGAGAGCTTTTTATAATGATGCCCAGATAATCATACTTGATGAACCGACAAGTTCGATTGATATGGAAGCTGAAAATAAATTTTTTGAAAAACTCAATAATCTTAAAAAGGATAAAATTGTAATTATCATCGGTCACAAAATCACACATAAGATCTCGGCTGATAGTTATTTTACATTGAAAAACGGTGAGTTGAAAAAAGTTAACAGAGAACTTGTAAACGCCTGATAATTAAATCCGGCTAATTTTTTAACGCACTAAGAAGAACATTAAACTGAAATTTTTATTAAATGGCAGTGAATTAAAGGATTTGCAAACCTCTTTGTAAATAATTTCAATTGATTTTATTTCATATATAAGTTAGTTTCATAATGAAAATATTCATAATTTTATAACAAGAATAATTTTTAAAAATAAATGGCACCCGAGAGAAAAAGATTTTATTATAAAAAAAAGAAGAAACCCGAACTTACAAAAGACCAGACAGATATTGCAGGGAAAGTGGATCAGGTTAATGAAAACAGCAATAGTATATCAGAATCCGCTACAGAATTAGATATTCAGGATATTTCAGAGCAACCCGAACTTAAACCGAAACTTACAGCTGAGCCGGTAAAAATAATTTCACCTGTTAATCAGACTGATGAAAATAGAAAAAGCCCTAATATTCAGAACAATTCAAATCAGAATTCAAATACAGTTAATCAGAATCAGCAGAATACGAAAACTCAGAATCAGCAGGTAAGAAATCCCAATGTTCACAAACCAATTATACATAAACAGAGGATAAGAACAGGTAATGCTGATCTACAAAACACCAACCGTACATTTAATTCAAACCAGTCAATATCTGTAGTTATTCCGCTTTTGAATGAAGATGAATCCATTGGAGAATTGAGTATGGCTCTTGAGAAAGTTCTTTCCGGAATGAGATGCAATTATGAAGTGATCTTTATTGATGACGGCAGTACTGACAGATCATTTTCAAAAATAAAGGATATTAACAGAAAGAATAATAAATTCCATTGTATAAAGCTGAGAAGAAATTACGGGAAATCCGCTGCATTATCAAAAGGTTTTAAAGCTGCAAAGGGCAGCATTGTAATTACCATGGATGCTGATCTGCAGGATGATCCTACTGAAATTCCCGAGCTTGTAAAAGTTCTGAACTCCGGTTATGATCTTGTATCAGGGTGGAAAAAAGTCAGATATGATCCATTTATCAAAAAGCATACATCGAAATTGTTTAATTATGTCACTTCAAAACTATCCGGAATAAAACTTCATGATTTCAACTGCGGTCTGAAAGCATACAAAAAGGATGTTGTGAAATCTATAAAAATGTACGGTGAAATGCACAGATATATTCCGGCTCTTGCATATATGTCCGGATTTAAAGTTACAGAAAAACCGGTGAAGCATCATGCCAGGAAATACGGAGTTACAAAATTCGGCGCAAGCAGATTTGTAAACGGATTCCTTGATCTGCTGACAGTAGTATTTACCAATAAGTATATTAAGCGTCCATTGCATTTTTTCGGAAGTCTGGGAATAATAACTTCATTCGTTGGTTTTTTAATATCGCTTTATCTTGTTATACTGAAAATAGCTGAAGGAAAACCGTTGAGTGACAGACCGTTATTTCTGGTCGGTATATTTTTTATAATTATCGGTGTGCAATTCCTTTCACTTGGTCTCATCGCAGAAATGATCACAAAGTCCAACATACAGGATGATGATATTCTCGTTGAGCAAACTTTCTAAAAAAAATAATCATAAAAAATTTAATGTCAAATTCAACGATAAGCAAAAAGGCGAGAATAGGTAAAAATTTAAAAGTAAAAGATTTTACAATAATAGAAGATGATGTGGAGATCGGCGATGATGTGGAGATCGGCTCGAATGTGCTGATAGCAAACGGAGCGAGAATTGCCGGTAATGTAAAGATACATCACGGCGCAGTTATAGCGACACAGCCGCAGGATCTTAAATTCGAAGGAGAAGAAACTGTTCTTGAAATTGGCGAAGGAACTGTCGTCAGGGAATATGCAACTTTGAACAGAGGAACAAAACACAGCGGAAAATCTTTGGTAGGCAAAAATTGTTTTTTAATGGCTTATACTCACGTTGCTCATGATTGTTATATAGGTGATAATGTTATTATTGCAAACGGTGTTCAGATGGGAGGACATGTTGAGATAGGAGACTGGGCAATTGTCGGCGGTCTGACTCCCATTCATCAATTTGTTAAGATCGGTGCGCATGTAATGTTAGGTGGCGGATTCAGAGCCGTAAAAGATGTTCCTCCATATATACTAGCAGGCGAAATGCCTTTGAAATATGAGGGAGTGAATCTGGTCGGATTAAGGAGACGTGGATTTTCAAATCAGCAGATCCATAATATAAAAGATGCTTATGATCTGATTTACAGATCAGGACTGAATATAAGCGACGGAGTAAAAAGAATAAAAGAGAATTCTGAAATCCCGGATGAAGTAAAAGCAATTCTTGATTTCATTGAAAAGAGTAACCGCGGAATAATCAGAGGATGAACTGATTGAAAAAAAATTATGAAATTAAATGTAAACTAAGCGCAGACGGATATTCAAAATGCAAAGAATTATTGTCAGCGATCAAATCATTTCAGTATAGTTTAGAAAAACAAAAGGATATTTATTACAAAGTAAATAAAGGAAGATTAAAGCTTAGAATAATTAATGATGAACATTCAAATCTGATCTTTTATAACAGGGAGGAGAAATCTTTAAAGCGTATCTCAAATTATCTGTTATCTTCATCAAATGATCATAATGAACTTGAAGAGATATTAGGCAGTCAATTTAAAATACTTATTACGGTAAATAAGAAAAGAGAAATTTATATTAAGAAGAATATAAGAATTCATCTGGATCTTGTAAAAGGTCTGGGGAAATTTCTTGAAATTGAAGTGATCTATGATAATTTAGCATCTGCAAAAATTCAAATGGAAAAGATCATAAACTTTTTAAATCTGAGTGAAACAGAATTCATTAAAGTATCTTATTCGGATTTGTTAAATAAAAAAAATTAAATGTCAGCACAAAAGCAGGATTCCGATAAACATATAACCACCAAGGTTCTGTATTCAATGAAACAGAATGGTGAAAAGATAACAATGCTGACCGCATATGATTATCTCACCGCAAAATTTCTTGATGCTGCCGGTATAGAAGTTATACTTGTCGGTGATTCTCTTGGGAATGTAATTCAGGGAAATGAAACAACGCTTCCAGTTACACTTGAGGAAATGATCTATCATGCAAAAATAGTCAAGCGGGCTGTGAAAAATGCTTTGGTTGTGGCTGATATGACCTTTATGAGTTATCAGGTCGGTGTAAAAGAAGCGATAACTAATTGCGGACGGATGATGAAGGAAACCGGTTGTGATGCAGTGAAAATGGAAGGTGGAGATTATATTGCTGAAACTGTCAGAAGAGTTGTTGAGATCGGAATTCCTGTTATGGGTCATCTCGGTCTTACACCGCAGTCAATTAATAAATTCGGAAGTTATAAAACCAGAGGTACAGAAAAAGATGAAGCGGATAAAATTTATAAGGATTCTCTTTTACTTCAAAAGTCAGGATGTTTTGCAATAGTGCTTGAAAAAATTCCTGCAACACTCGGTACAAAGATCTCTAAGGTTCTCAAAATTCCATCGATCGGTATTGGTGCAGGACCGGATTGTGACGGACAGGTTCTGGTAACACATGATATGCTGGGTTTTATAGAAGATTTCAAACCGAGATTTGTCAGACGGTATGCCAATCTTGCTGTAGATACCAAAAATGCTTTCAGAAAATATATTAAGGATGTGAAAGATAAAAAATTTCCAACAGATAAAGAAAGCTATTGATTTAATTACGAATTACCCGCTCCGCGAGGCGAGCGAATTAAGAATTACGATTTTCACTATTGACCATTGACTATTGACCATTGACTATTGACCATTGACCATTGACTATTGACCATTGACTATTAACTATTCACCTTTCATAACAGCTTCAAGTTTCATTTCACCTTTTGAAATTGTCTTAGACAAAGAATACATCCATTTTAGTGTGTTTCCAACAGTCGAATCTGCATTTGAGGAGATAACATCATAGGGAAAATTAATTTCAATTGTGATATTTCCGTCTTTGAACATATCAGCCATTCCTTTGTTCACCTCATTTGCCAAAGAGTCATCCGGGTTAATTTCCCCTTCAGCTCCTTCTTTGAGATAATTATAGCTGAACAAAACATTTTCACCTTCCCTTGTAAAAATTATTTCTGTATCTGAATCATCCTTCGACACACTGTCAGGATTGTTATTTTGTTCGAATTTAGAAAGTACGGTAGAGCCGATCTTTTTAATACTGTCAAATTCATATTTCACAATAAAACTATTTGACAGATCTTCATTTTTATGCGAATAAATATCTAACAGATTGATTCCCGGCCTGGATTCAAACTTTTCCCGTGTTTCATTTACAAAAACTTCATCACTGTATAATGAATCAAGAAATCCCTGAACTCTGTTAGAATCCATTAAAAATGTCATTGAAGACATTGTTTCATAAAAGATTTTATCAAATGAAATTGTCATTGTTTCACTTCCTGATCCGTCTTTATTTATGATAATATTCCTGTCAACAGAAAGGCATGATGAAAATAATGTTGCGCAAAAGATCACTATTGTGAAAATTAGGTTATATCGTTTTGATATCATAATTAATAATATTTTTTAAAATGTGTTTTAATTTAGATAAATAATTCATTTATTGAGATATATTTATAAGGTATATTTTTCTAAACTTTATTTGATAATTTTTGTTAATCTAAGTGTGACATTTCTGTAAAACCATGAGAAAATATAACATTCTGATCTTTATACCGCTGATAATATTGATTTCTGTAATTTACTGGGGATTAATAGGATTTACAGTGTTAAAGGATATTTCTAAAAAAGAAGAATTCAAAAAATGCGTGAGTATTTTATCATCAAAGATAGAGCAGATCAAATATCATGATATTCAGAGAAATGATGATTCGGCTATAGTCAGCTACCAGAATTTATACGATGTTCAGAATTACAGACTTAAACTTTCATTCGATATTCCGCGGAAATTTATATTCGGAAAGATGGAAATGAATGCATTAACAATCACCGATACATTAAATAAAATATATTTGAATTTCTCATCTGATATGAAGGTCAATTCCGTAATACTCAATGATAATACTGTAAATTTCGAACGTGTAAACGATTATATTGTTATTGATTCAAAAGGGAAATTAAGATCCGGAGATTTGTTCAATGCTGAAATAAGTTATGAAGGTTCTCCAAAAAATTCAGGATTTGATTCATTCGGATTTAAAAGTTTTAACAATGAACCGGCAATTTACACATTAAGCGAACCCGATAAAGCTCCTACATGGTGGCCTTGTAAAGATATAATTTCCGATAAATCCGGCTCTGAACTGAACATAACTGTACCTTCACCTCTTACTGCTGTTTCTAACGGACTGCTTGAAAAAGTTGTAGATGAAGATAATGGAGATAAAACTTTTTTCTGGAAATCAAACTATCCGATTTCAACTTATCTTGTTTCAATTGCCATAGGTAAATATGATAAATGGACTGAAACGTATACATCACTTGACAGTTCGAAACAAATGCCGGTTGAATATTACACTTATCCGGACTACACTGAAAATGCTAAAATTGACTGGAAAAATACAGTTGAGATGATAGAATTTTTTTCAAAAACTTACGGTGAATATCCTTTCATAAAAGAAAAGTACGGAATGGCATTATTCGGATGGGTCGGCGGAGCAATGGAACATCAGACAATTTCAAGTATGGGTTATACATTTATAACCGGTACAGGCAGATTTGAAAATGTTGTCGTTCATGAACTTGCGCATCAGTGGTTCGGAGATGCTGTTACTCCGGCGACCTGGAAAGATATCTGGCTGAATGAAGGATTTGCATCATATTCAGAAGCGCTCTGGGTTGAAAATCAGAAAGGTAAAGAAGCATATCAGAAATATTTAAAAAAACTGGATAATGGTTATTTTCAGGGGACAGTATATGATCCGGAAGGATTTATTTTCGGGACTACAGTTTATAATAAAGGAGCGTGGTGTCTTCATATGCTGAGAGGTGTGGTCGGGGATAAAGTTTTTTTTGAAATATTGAGAAAATACTATAAAAAATATGAATTCAAGAATGCAAATACTTATGATTTCAAGAAAGTATGCGAGGAAGTTTCGGGAACTGACTTGACATATTTTTTCGAACAATGGATATTTGCAGGCAAAGGAAGACCGGAATATACTTATTCCTGGAAAGCTGAGGATTTTCAGGACCAGTCAGGAACAGGGATTTATACCGTAAGATTAAATTTACGTCAAACTCAGAAAGATTCAGAATTATTTAAAATGCCTGTAAAAGTAACTGTAAAAACAGATTCAGAAGTCAGCGAAATAAGTTTCTTCAATGACAGTAAAAACCAGCAGTTCGAATTTCCTGTAAAAGGAAAACCTTCTGAAATACTAATTGATAATGATAATTGGATATTAAAAAAAATTCAAACGGAGGAATATAAAGATACTTACTGATTGTAATAAATTTCATTATCAATTAAAAGTATTCAGAAATGAAAACACTAAAAATTATCCTGATTGCAGCAGTTCTTATAACAGCCGGCAATTCTGCATTTTCCCGGTCAAAAAACATAATAATAAAATTCAAAAGTAACACTCCTCAGGAAATTTTAAACAATTTCAAAAGAAACTCGCCTAAATCCGGCAACAGCTCAGTTTCAAAATTAAGCAGAGATCTTGATATAAAAAGCTCTGAAGAAATTTTTAAATCATATAATGAGAAACTGAAAAATAATCCGGAATATAAAAAATCGGGTCTCGACAGAATTTTTATCATAAAGGTAGATGAATCTGAACTTAGTCAGCTAATAAGTCTCGGCAGTAATAATGAATTCATTGAATATATTGAATCAAACAATGCACTGAAACTTGACGGTATTTCAGAAAATAGTTTTACCCCGAATGATGCATATTATAATGAACAGTATTACATGAGTTTAATTGGAATGCAGGGTGTATGGGATATTACAAAAGGTGATTCGAATATTGTGATAGGTGTTATTGATACCGGACTGGATTTTCTGCATCCTGATCTGCAAAAAAGTTTTAAAATAAATTACGGGGAATACGGTAACGGAAAAGAATCTAACGGCATTGATGATGACAATAACGGATTTATTGATGACTGGAGAGGCTGGGATTTTACGGATGAGCCGCTGACAGGTGATCCGAGAAGAGGTGATTATCTTACGCCTGACAATGATCCTACCGATGACAATAAAAATTCACACGGCACAGCAGTTACAGGAATCATAAACGCTTCTTTTAATAATTCACTTGGTATTTCGTCCGTTGCTCCGGATTGTAAAGTAATGGTTTTGAGAGCATTTGATGCGGAAGGTTTCGGTGAAGAAGATGATGTTGCGAGCGCTATTTTATACGGAATTGAAAACGGAGTAAGAATTTTCAATTTCAGTTTTGGTGATTACATTTTCAGCAATCTTTTACGAGATGTAATTAAATTCGCTTATACAAAAAATGTTATAATCGCATGTTCAGGTGGTAATGACGGAAGTGACAGACTGCATTATCCTTCTGCTTATGATGAAGTTATTTCCGTCGGTGCTTCGGATAATACAAATTTCAAAGCAAGTTTTTCATCTTACGGTGAGACTGTGGATATTTTTGCACCCGGATTTCAGAATCTGACAACTGTCAGAACGGGAAAAGGAAACACTCAGTTTAACAGAGACTATGATAAACTAAACGGTACTTCTTTTGCCGCGCCGATAGTTGCGGGAATTGCCGGGCTTTTACTTTCAAAAAATCCTGAATTGACAAATGAAGAAGTAAGGGGAATTCTTGTTTCAACGACAACTCTTATGCCTAATCAGACCGGCTGGGAACATGTCCGCTCCTCAGGAGTTGTCAATGCTTTGAATGCAGTTCAGAATTTTAATAACCCTTCAATTTCCAGAATAAATTATCCTTTTCAGGATTTTACTTTTGAGAATGACAGTGTAGCTTTAAATATTTCTGCAGCATCTCCTTTGTTTCAGTCATACTCTCTTTATTATGGAGTCGGACAGAAACCTTCTGAATGGATACCTATTTTGCAAAATCAGACTTCGCAGGTTCTTAATGACACAGTTGCAATCTGGAATACAAATCAACTTCCGGATACATCTTATACACTGCGGCTTGCGATCAACAGTAATTCAGGCAGAACGATCGAACACAGAATGATAATTTTTAAGGATAAATTACCTCCTGTAATAACCGATATTTCATTTGGCGGTATCATTGACAAAAATAACTTTTCACATCTGATATTATTCGCTGCAAACAAAAGAACTCTGGGCAAGATTTTTTACAAAAGAAAAAATGTTGCAGAGCCGTATCAGTTCATTCTTGCTGATCTCGGTGCGCCGAATATCGGTTTCGTAACACAGGCGCATTTCGGCTTATTAAACGGTAATGATCTTCTCCCAAATACTGATTACGAATTTTATATCGAAGCTGTATCTCTTAACGGAAAATCAGTCGTTGTTAATGATACTGCATTTTATTTCAGAACTTTATCCCAGATAAATAGATACGGATATTCACAGAAAAATTATTCTCTAACCTATTCACAATCCTGTAACAAAATTACTGATGTAAATAATAACGGATTGAATGATCTTCTGCTGAATGACATTAAAGGAAATCTAAGACTTAATATTTTTGAATTCAGTAACGGCGGATTCAGTAAAATTTCAAATAATAACTGGGGTGATTTCCGAATTGCAAAAGATATTGGTGACATAGACGGTGACGGAAAACTCGAAATACTTTTTTCCAGAGAAAGAAACGGTTATGTTTATGAAGCTCCTTCAGCAGGGCAGCTGCCAACAGATCAGATTTGGAATGACACAGAAAGCGGTAACTTCTGGTCTGCCAGAATTGCAGATACAGACAATGACGGAAAAAATGAAATACTGGGATTTGGCAAAGCGGGTTTAAGAATTCTTGAAACGGGAAATAAAAATTCTTTTAATCAGGTTGCTGTACTGGATTATTTCGGTATAGATTCAACTCCAAATTCACAGAATGTTTTGGTAGAGGATTTTGACGGAGACGGAAAAAAAGAGATCGTATTTGTAAATCTTTTTTATGAAAGCCAGAGTTCGTCATTACCAGAAACAGGATTATCAATTTATGAAAACACTTCCGATAATTCTTATGTAAGAGTTTTTGCAGACAGCATCAACAGATTTGTTAAAGGAGATAATTTAGTCAGCGGTGATTTTAACGGAGACGGTAAAAAGGATTTTGCCGTAGGTGTTGTAAGTAAGGACGGGGATCTGATCCAGTATTACAGTTTGTTTACATATACTTCAACAGGTAATAATGCTTATGAATTGATAGATGTGACGGATATATACAATTATAAAGCTTATACAGAAACTTCCACTAAATCAGCAGACATTGACAATGACGGAAGAGATGAAGTTCTTGTAAATACCGGAACTTTGTTTTACATACTCAAATTTGATACAAACATCGGTAGATTCATTCCTGATTTTTATATGGAAAATATTAACACATTTAATCAGATCGCATTTGATTTCGACGGTAACGGAACTAAGGAGATAGGACTGAATACAGTCAATGACACATTGCTGTTTTTTGAAAAAAATGTATCATTCAGCGGTCCGGCAACTCCATCGAATTTTAAAGGATACAGTGTTGATTCAAATTCAGTAAGCATTAATTTCGACAATGTTCCGGGTGCGGAAAAATATTTGATCTATAAAAGCGATACCACACAGAATTTTGTTTTAACTGATTCTGTTAATTCAAATTCATATTCCGACTTAAATGTTTTAAACAGAAAAAATTATTTCTATAAAGTCTCAGCAGTGGATGTGAATAATCCAGTCAGGGAAAGCCAATTGTCTGATTTTATTCAGATTTACTGTCACAACAAATCCAGAATAATCTCAGCTGAAACTGAAAACAATGGCTATGTTTCAATAAAATTTTCAGAACGAATACCTACGGCAATTCCTAATTTAAATTCCTTTATTTTAAATAATAATCTCGGTTATCCAAAGAATGCGGCAATAAAAAATAATTATGAATATCTGCTGATTTTTGAAAACAGGATACCGAACGGTAACTATTCAATAAAGACAACCGGGCTTACCGATATATTTAATTCACCGGTGGATACTAACTCTGTTTCATTTACAGTTGATCAGACAGATTCTGCAAAATTTTATATCAGCAGACTTGAGCTGGCCGATAAATACAGATTGAAGATAGAGTTTAACCGGGACGTAGATACTGTTAGTGTAAGGAATCCCGTCAATTATACCTTTGAGCCGTTCGGTTTGAAAGTTACTTCAGTGCAGACAGATAATATTAACAAAAATATTGTATTTCTGAATTTAGAGAACAGGTCCGTCATCGGGGCAACCGGCAAAGATTATCTTTTAAAAGCAAAGAATATATTTTCATCTGACGGAATTAAAATTGTAGAAGGAGCAGGAAGCAGTTTCGGATTAATTTTTAACAAAGAGAATCTTGACAATTCGTATGTATATCCGAATCCTTTTAGTTTAGGTTCAAATCAGAACTATATTACTTTTGCTAATTTAACAAGAGAAGCTACCATTGAGATATACAGTCTTTCCGGTAAATTTCTGATCAGTTTACAGGAAACAAATGGAAACGGGGGAGTGGAATGGGACATGAAAGACAGCGGAGGTAATAATGTAAATACCGGAATTTATATTTTTAAAGCATCAGGCAAAAATTCTTCAGGTCAGACAGTGGAAGAAAAGACAGGGAAATTTGCAATTGTCAGATAAATATCGGAGAATAAAAAAAAGGCATTAAATTTAATTTAATGCCTTTGAACTATAACTTTTAATCTGTCTGAATTATTTAACGTGATCAGCCAGTGTTTTTCCTGCTTTGAATTTTGCAACTTTCTTAGCAGCTATTTTAATTTCTTTTCCTGTTTGTGGATTTCTACCAATTCTTGCTTTTCTTTTTGAAATAGAAAATGTACCGAATCCTACCAATGAGATCTTTCCGCCTTTTTTAAGTGTCTTTCTGACAGCATCCATTAATGATTCTAATGCAGCTCTTGTCTGAACTTTAGTGATTTTAGCATCTGTAGACATTTTGTCAATGAGTTCTTCTTTAGTCATTTTATTTTATGTTTTTAATTTAGAAAAATTGTTATACAAAAATAACATAGCATAATTTAAAAAGCAACTTTGATTTTAAAGTAAATATAACCTCAGATTCATACTGAACAAGGGAAAACTCAATTCAGATCTGTAATATATGTTAACATAATTTATGATTACATTTATTTTTTTCTTACCCGATAAATAAATCAATTCACCTGATAATACTTAAATTCTATTTTTTTAATTCTGCTTCTCTTTTTTTAATTTCATCTGATGAGACATCCTCAATATGGGTTCCGATCCACCAGATATTTCCAAAAGAATCTTTTACACCGGCATTTCTGTCTCCGTAAAACTGATCTGCCGGTTCCATTATAGATGTTGCGCCGGCTGAAAGTGCCTGTTTGTAAACAGAATCAATGTCATTTACATATAGATAGAAATGGCCGGGTGAAGCCGTGTACTGTTCTGTCGCTTCAGTAAGCATCATCATAGAATCACCGATCCTGATTTCAGCATGTCTGATAACTCCTTCCGGAGTCCGGGAAATATCCATTAAAACTGCATCAAAAGCTTTAATCAAAAAATCAATGAACTTTTGCGCTTCATTAATAATCAGATAGGGAGTGATTGTATGATAGCCGTTAGGTACCGGATTTACTGCCATAATTATAATTGTTGAAATTTTAAAAAAGTTTGAAAATAATTTAAAATTGTTTTAAACAGTATTATATATTAAACCAGTTTATTCTTTGATAAAATAATCCCGTCTTCATCACAATATACAAATTCACCCGGAATGAAATCTTCATTGGCAAAATGCACTGTAACATTTTCTTCCCCTTCAATTTTTTTATTGCTTTTCCTGGGATTTGTATGAAGAGCTTTGATCCCAATGTCAATTTTTGAAAGAGCAGCAGAGTCACGAATGCTTCCGTAAACAATGATCCCGTTCCATTTATTTTTTGATGCGATTTCACCAAGCATATCACCTAGCAAAGCGCATTTTTTTGAACCTCCTCCGTCAATAACAAGAACCTTATCTTCTCCGCTTTGCTCAAGAGCTTTTCTGACCAGCGGATTATTCTCAAAACATTTTACTGTCTGAATCTTTCCGGAAAAATTCTTTCTGCCTCCGAAGTCTCTGAATCCGACGGGATCAGCAACTCTTACAGCATCAGAATTATCATCACAAAGATCTGCGGTTTTTATATCCATAATGATATTTTATTTTAAGAATATATTTACTGAAAGTTGTAAATGATTTTATTTGAAAAATTTCTTGAGTATTTCAATCGCTTCATCGGCATTTTTTTCCTCTGTAAGATCAAATACTGATACTGACTTCCCGTCAGTTTCAACATTTACATTTTCCAGAATTTCCTTCACGGAATTTTCAGAAAATGTATCATACAATTTTTTTCCGAATGAGAATTCTTTGAAATCCACTGTTTTTGTATCAACTGAAAAATTTGAATTATATCTTTTCAGTTCAATCAATGCTTCCACAGGTCCCGCAGATAAATGAACACCGTTCGAACCCTGAGAAACTTCACTCAATCCGAGTTCGGTTATATTTTTTAAAAACTCTCTTCTCAGACTCCCCTCATTAGCGGCAGAAGGATTTGTAGCTCCGATGAAATTATTTCTTGCGTCTGTCCAGCTCATATCAGATGATAAAGTAAACACGATAATACTTCTTCCTTTTTCGGTAAAATGCCTTAACTGTCTGGGATGAAATCCGTTAATAAGATATATTCTTTCATTATCAATTTTAATTTCCTCGCAATATGTTCCGCCTGCTAATTTAAGATTTTCCTTATTCTGCCATAGGTAATCCAGTGAATAAGCATTAAAGTCTTTGTACTCATTTAAAAATTCGATCCCTCCGGATACTTTTACTTCGTCCACATCTTTTCCGAAAAGCTCTTTGAACTTTCCTTTAGCTCCTTCCGATAAATTTTTAACTGCACCGGATGCAATTTTATTTATAACTCCGTAATGCTGAGCTATAATGTCATATTTATCAAGATATTTAGCTGATAATATTTTTATATTTTGAATATTAAATCCGGAGATTGCGATCTTTTCCTGTATCAGATCCAGTATTTTCGCTGTATTTATTTTATCTGAATCCAGTGTTATCTCAGGTTTAATAAAAAATAAAAATTCATTTTTCCCTGTTTTCTGATCAGGGTTGTTAAAAATTTCCTGAAACAATATCTCTTCTTTCTGTGCTTTTTTGATAAGGTCTATCATTTCCTTTGTGTGATTTTTTGTATCAGTCGCCATTGTGTTTAATTATTTTTTTTAGTTTGAATTATGAATTAATTTAAAAAATTTCCGGTAAATATTGTTTTCCGGAATTTAATTTAATTGTGTTAAACCCCGGATATTTCTGAACTTCCTTAAAAGTTTACTGATTAACAAATGATTTTATTCCAAGCAGTATGAAAAAAAAGAAAATCTGAAACTGAAGAGTTATAAGTCCTTTTTTATAATTTCCGAATTTTGTAGTTGCGATTTTAGCGCTTTCGTAAATCTGCTGAAGAAGATCATCCAGGAATTCTTCGGAATTAGTATTATTAAAATCATTAATGTATTCTTTTGCATTATTTCTCTTGGCAACGTGTCCGAAAAAAACCAGTTGTGTCCCAATTATCTCTGAATTTTTATTTCCTCTGGGAAGTATTGTATTCAGAAGAAAATACACAAACACAATGAACGATAAAAAGAAGCAGATCATAATGAATTTAGAAAAAAGATTAATTTCAAACAGCTGCTGGAAATTTGTTATTACAAATGAAGTTGCGATCCCGTTTACAAATGAAAGCACATTGATTTTTGTATCAGCAAACCTGATCAGGTTTTGTGTGCTTTCGTAAAGTTTCAGTGCAAGATCAGTTTTTCTGTATGTATCTGTCATTTATTTTTTATTTTTAATCTCTTTCAAAATCGGGAACAACAACTTTTTCTGAAATTAATTTATAAGCATATTCTTTTCTGTATGCATTTCCCCAGACTTCTCTTCTTCTGTATTCTCTTATATTTTCCGGATCAATTTCAGCAAAAAACAAACCTTCTTCATTCTTACATTCCAGTATTACATTTTCCAGAGAATTACCATTCTTATCAAAAGCCACAGGACTGATTGCCATAGAATTACCTTTGTAAATTTCCCCGCTGTAATTTGCCATTACAATTGCAACAGAATTTTCAAATGCACGGGACTTTAATTGAGCTCTTCTGTTCATCTCAATTTCACACGCATTCGGAACAAGTATTAATTCAGCTCCTTTCAGCATCAACACTCTCGCACTTTCGGGAAATTCCCTGTCAAAACAGATCATGAATCCGACTTTCACATTTTCATGTTCAGTTGAAAGTTCACTCACAAAAAATTCTTCACCCGGAGTCAGAACAGATTCCTTATCGAATTCACATATATGAATTTTGGAATAATGTAAAACATCAATACCGTTTCTGTCTATTAATAAAGCAGAATTGCAATAACAATTTTTTTTCTTTTCAAGAAATGTAACAGCAATTGCTATGTTAAACATTTGCGCGGCATTTCTGAATTCATTTAAATAATCATCATCAATTGTAACAGCTTTATCCAATCTAGACTGTTCTACATTATAACCGTTATTATACATTTCCGGAAACAAGATCAGATCAGCATTATCTTCCTTTGCTTTTTTTACAAGCTCTATTCCATTTCTCAAAGATATTTGATTGTCGTTGACCGGATTTACCTGAGCGATGGCTATCTTCATTTAAAAAGGATTTGATAAATCAGAATGAAAGATAATTGATTTAAAAATAAACAAAATATTAAACAGGAAAATTCTTTTGCGGAGAAGGAGGGATTCGAACCCTCGGTAGCGTTTCCACTACAACAGTTTTCGAGACTGCCGCATTCAACCACTCTGCCACCTCTCCTGATTATTCTGAACGGTAAGGGAATTCGAATTTGCAGAGAGTGAGGGATTCGAACCCTCGTAGCGCTTTTGACGCTAACACACTTTCCAGGCGTGCTCCTTCAACCACTCGGACAACTCTCTGTATAAAAACGTTCTCAATTTACGAAATGAGATCAACTCATTCAACGTACAAATATTTTGAGCCGGTTATTGAATTTAAAACGTGTCAGGATTTTTACTTTTTATGTTATTGATAATTGATTAAAATAGTTTTCAAAACATATAATTAGAATTGAATTAAAATTTTACAAACAGTTTTTGTATTACTTTAATGTAAATTAAACAGCTGTTCTAAAAGTCCGGTTACTATTCTGAAATATTTCGAAAATTGATAGCTTTTTTGTTGATTTGAGAAGGAATATTAATTCAGCATTGAAATGTTTATTTTAAGATAAATGAATACAGAAAAGTTTTTAATTAAAAATGAATTTATTTCATCTGATGAAATTGTTGAAATAATAAATCCATTTTCAAATGAAGTTGTCAGGAAAGTATACAGGTCAGGCAGAGAACACATTAATACTTCGCTGAATTATTTGACAAAGATATTTCCTGAGTATAAAAACTCACCGGTATATATCAAATCAGAACTTCTTGAAAAAATTTCCTGTAAGATCTTATTAAAAAAAGAAGAGCTTTCACAGCTGATCACGCTTGAAACCGGAAAACCAATAAAGTTTTCGCGCATTGAAATTGACAGAGCTGTACTCTCTTTCAAACTTGGAAGTGAAGAAGCTAAAAGAATTGAAGGTGAAGTTATTAATTTAGATCTGATGAAAGGTTCAGAGAATGTCATGGGAATTATAAAGCGGTTTCCGCTTGGTGTTATTCTTGCTATTACTCCATGGAATTTCCCGATAAATTTAGTTGCGCATAAACTTGCTCCTGCTCTGGCTTCAGGCAACACAGTGCTTTTAAAACCAGCTTCTGCATCTTTGACCTGCGGGATTGAAATTGTAAAAATCATAAAAGAATGCTGTGACGAAATGGAACTGGGATACTGTCCTGTAAATGTGATCACGTCTTCCGGAAAAGATCTGGAAAATTTTGTTAATGATGACAGAGTGAAAATGGTAAGTTTTACCGGCAGTTCGGAGGTAGGGTGGAATCTGAAAAGAAAAGTTAACAGACAGAAAATTTCTCTTGAACTGGGCGGAAATGCAGGAGTGATCGTTGATGAAACTGCTGATGTAAATTCTGCTGTTTCAAAAATTATTATTGGAGGATTTGGACAGGCAGGACAAAGTTGTATCTCCGTGCAAAGAGTTTTTGTTCATAATAAAGTTTATAATAAATTTGAACAGAAACTTCTTGAAGAAACAAAGAAAGTAATTGTTGGAGATCCATTTGATGAAAATACGGAAGTTGCTGCAATGATCACGGAAGAAGATGCAAAAAAAGTTCAGTCATGGATAAATGATGCATTAGAAAACGGTGCGAAAATATTAACCGGAGGCGAAAGGGAAAAGGCAGTATTGCAGCCGTCAATTCTTATTAAAACTAACAAAAATATGAATGTGAATTCAAGAGAAGTTTTTGCCCCGCTTATTACACTTTCGAAATTTGATGATTTTAAAAAAGCTGTTGAAGAAGTTAATGATTCGCTATACGGACTTCAGGCAGGGGTTTTCACGAAGAATATAGAAAATGTTTTCTATGCTTTTAATAATCTTGAAACCGGCGGAGTTATAATCAACAATGTTTCAACTTACAGAATGGATTCAATGCCTTACGGCGGTGTAAAGGATTCCGGAAACGGCAGGGAAGGAATTAAATATGCTATTGAAGAGATGACGGAGAGAAAAGTGCTTGTTGTAATGTGAGACGTGTTAAGGTCAATTGTCAAAAGTCAAAGGTCAAACGGAATATTTATTATGAAAACATTATAAGTAGCATAGAAAAAGTTTTTAAATTTTAAAATTGGGGAGAAAGCATCATTGTTGAATTTAAGTCATAAAAAACTAGATGTTTGGAAATTAAGCATTGAGTTAATAAAACTTATTTATAAACTTACTGAAAGTTTTCCTAAATCAGAATTATTTGGAATAACAAATCAACTAAGAAGAGCTTCTGTTTCAGTTGCATCGAATTTAGCAGAAGGATGTGCGAGAAAATCGTTAATTGAAAGAAAAAGGTTTTTTGAGATTTCAAGATCATCATTAGTTGAAGTTGATACACAATTGGAAATTTGTATGGTCTTAAAATATACTACAGATACAAGTATAAGTGAAATAAATCAAACTTTAAATATTCTATTTGCAAAACTTTCAAAATTTATTATAAATGCGAAGTAATATAAACCAATTTTTATTATCGCATTTATAAATTTCACTAAATTTATATAAATTATAATTTTATTAAACTTGTCTTCGTCTGACTTTTGACATTTGACGTCTGACTAAGAACTTTTAACTACAATTAATGAATATACAAACCAAAGTCGCTGTCTTCGGAGGAACCGGAATGCTCGGAAGTTCGATCGTCCGGCAGTTAAAGAAAACCGGATATGAATATGTTATCGCTCCATCCAGAAAAGAAGGATTTGATCTATTGAAAAAAGAATCGGTGGATAATTTTTTTAAAACAGAAATGCCTGAAAAAGTTTTTATGGTTGCAGGACTTGTCGGAGGAATACTTGCCAACAATACAAGGCAGGCGGATTTTCTTTATCAGAATTCGCTTATGATACTGAATGTACTGGAAGCATTGAAAACATTTTCTCCAAAAACGAAAATTTTATATACAGGTTCGACATGTATTTATCCTAAGGAAAATCCACAGCCGATCAATGAGAATCGTTTTATGCACGGACCTCTGGAAGAAACAAATAAAGGATATGCAGTCGCAAAAGGAATGGGGATCATAGCTTGCCAGCTTTACCGTCAGCAATACGGTATCAATGCAATAGAGGCAATGCCGACAAATCTTTACGGACCGAATGATAATTACGATCTGAACAACAGTCATTTTATTGCAGCTATGGTGCAGAAATTTGTCAATGCCAGGAAGGAGGGAGCCGAACTGGTTTTCTGGGGAAGCGGTAAACCCCGAAGAGAAGCGCTGTATGTAGATGACTGCGCTGACGCATGCATTTATCTGATGGATAATTATGACAATCCTGAAATCGTAAACATCGGGACCGGATTCGATCATTCAATAAAAGAGTATATTGAAATTGCAGAAAAAGTTTTTAACTTTGACAAAGAAATTAAATGGGATGCTTCAAAACCTGACGGAATGTATGAAAAAAGAACTGATATAGCTTATTTAAAAAGTCTTATGACGGAATATTCTCCAAGACCTTTTGAAGAAGGATTGAAGCAGGTTTTGAAAATTGATTTTGGAGTGGAAGTTTGATTTAATTACAAATTACAAATACTTAATTTAGGCAAACGAGTTACAAATTATTTTAAATAAAATTAATAAAATAAATTATGATTGCATATACATATACAGCAATAATACATAAAGAAGAAAATATTTATGTAGCTGAGTGTCCTGAAATAGGGACTGTTAGTCAGGGGTATTCATTTGAAGAATCAATTGCGAATACTAAAGAGGCAACCGAACTTTATCTTGAAGAATTTCCCTGCTTTAATTAACAGAATAAAGTTCTTTCATGCTCAAATTATATTTATTTAAATCAACATTTTTATTAAAATATGGAGTTAACAATGAGTGTATTAAAAATTAAATCTATATCAAAAAAATATAAATTTCAAAAATTTATAATTTTAATAATAATTTTTTTAATAGCATACCAATGATTAAAATTGAAATAAATTAATTCATATTAATTATCCTTCATAACTCTTATGAGTTTTTTTATTTAATTTGTAATTACAATACTTGCATTCGAAGTATTTCACTAATGTATAATATATTTTGTGTACTTGTACTTCTTCATCAGTATATCCACTCTGTTCACCTTTATTATTGTAATGATAATCTCTTTTTATTGTACTTCCAAACCCTTCACTTCTATCTGTTTCTTCATTTCCAACATATTTTATTGCAAACCATTTTTTACATTCTGGGCATGACTTATTCATTCCAGTTCCAATTATAATTATTGCAATTGTTATCATAATGATAAGAATTACTGTTATTATATTGTAATTACTATTTTGTTGAGATTTTTGTATCAATTTATTGCTTTTAATTTCTTCAAAATATTCTTTATAAATTTTCCATTCATTATTCGTTTCTTCACTTTTAAATAAACTTAAAGTTTTTAATCCGTAATCACTATATTTATTGGAAGTATATTTTTGATTGAAAGAAACTTTGATTTCCTTTAATGAATCCGTGTCCTTAAATATAATTATACTATCTACCAAGATTTGAATATCTTTAAAATTTTCAAATGATTCTTTAAGTTTTTTGATCCTTTCGTTTAAATTTAATTTTTTTCCAACTGCACCTATGTACTCATAATCATCCGTATAAAACGATTTCATTTTTTCAAGATTTTCACTTTCCCAAGCTAATTTCCAATCAACGATGAGCTTATAGATTTTATTATCATCATCTTGTCCATAAAATGAATTTACATATATAAAAAATATAAAAAATAAAATTTTCATTTTAAACGGATTTTAAATTTTTAATACACTTCATCATGCGTTCCAATATCAATTAATGAAATTGTATTGTCATCAATGAATTCAAAAATTATTCTATATTCGTAATTTATGCTGAATGCCCAGCATTCTTTTAATTCACCGCTGAGTTTGTGAGTTCGTAATGATTTATCGAAAGGATTTTCGTTGAATTTATTTACGGCATTCCAGAAATTTCTTTTTAACGAAGTAGAATTGCTGATTTTTTTCTTATAACTTTTTTTGAATCCTTTGTCCCAGATTAGTTTAATCATTTTCTAAATCTTCAAACAAGTCTTTAACATTTCCTTCTTTAACAGCTCCATTCCTAATGTTTAATCTTGAATCATTTAATCTTTTTATTATATTTTTTCTGTTTTCTTCTGCCATTTGTTTGTTTAAAATTTCAGTTACATATTCTTTTTCTTCAAATGGTAAACTTCCAAAACTTTCTATAAATTCTCTTAATATTGATGCTGACATAGGATAAAAAATTTTGCTTTAATAAAATTGTTTTAAAACTTTCTTTAAAAACTTACTCAAAAATTTATTTTATTACACCGTCTTTTTTCATCTTAATTTAAATTTTATTAAATATGAAATGAATATATGTTAATTTTTAACTAAAATTCAAAAAATTGAATTCAATGTGACTTATGAATTTTGTAATTTGATTTTTTAAAATTTACATAAAAAATTTAAAATATTGTCAGAAAAAAAATCAAATAAATCAGATGTAACAGAAAAAATCGTTTCGCTATCGAAGCGAAGAGGATTTATATTTCAATCTTCGGAAATATACGGAGGGCTGAACGGGTGCTATGATTATAGTTCGCTCGGAGTAGAACTTTTACGAAACATTAAAGAAGCCTGGTGGAAAGAAATGACATACAGAGAGAATGTCGAAGGACTTGATGCGTCAATACTTATGCATCCGAGAGTATGGGAAGCTTCCGGTCATGTCGAACATTTTTCCGATCCGATGGTAGATTGCAAAG
>DAIPYE010000032.1:0-15690 GCA_036782915.1 Bacteroidota bacterium
GTAAAGGATTTAATCCCCTGCCGTCTTCCGGAACAAAACCAATTGCTACATCTTTTGGAAAAGATTCCCAGACAAATAAATATGGAGATTTTATTATCAGAATAAATAAAAGAAATGACTGTATCAAAGTAGATGTGAACATGACCAATGGTTCAAATCTGTCCTTACTGTTCTCATTATGATTATTTGCTGAAGTATCATTGTCTCTTATTTTAAGAAAAGACATTAAAAAGATGCCTAATACTGCCATCATAAATGCCCAGAGATGGAAACTGCCTTCCTGTCCTGCATAAAAAGTTGATGCAAGCAGATTTACAGGGAGATCTTTTGAACTGTAATTCCAGACATAAGTGTACTGAAACTGATGTGTAATTATCAGGTAAAGTAAAAATGCCGCTGAAGATATTGTCATTATCACTGAAACATGAAACAACAATCTTGCCGGACCTATAACCTGCAACTTTCCCCTGCTCGCCATAAAATACATTACAGCAGAAAGGAGACATGAAAAAAATGCTATATAGACTATTATTATTCCCATAGGAATTATTTTTTAAATTATTTTAAATTCCGGATTTTTTAACATCTTCGCCTTTGCCTTCATATTTCGACGGACACTTTGTAAGTACTTCCTTCGCATAAAAATTACCATCCTTCATTTTACCTTTTGCTACTACAGATTCAGCCATTTCAAAGTTGTTTGGTCTTGAACCTGCAAGAATCACCTTCATTTCAGTATTGTTTTCATCCATCATATAAAATATAAATTCATTTGTATTTGCATCAAACTTTGCTTCTTTATCTTTTACCCAGTTTCCTTTCACCTGACATGTCTTATGATTTTCAGATGCTTTATGAAAATTTGAATATTCTATTTTACTTTCAGAAAAAGAAAAGAAACCAACTACTAAAAATATTACTATTATTAAAATACCGGTTATTGATTTTGCGTTCATGATAATTAATTATTTGTTTATTAATTGATTATTTTTTTTAAAATTTTTATTGCGGTATTGGCTTACCCATTGATTGATAAATATCTTCAATTTGCTTCTTGTTTACACTGGCTTCCTCATTTTTAGGATCAAGCTCCAGTACTCTTCTGTATCTTATCAAAGCAGGTTTGTATTTATCCTTTGGAGGCAGATCCGCTTCAAACATCAGAAAATTTGCCGCTGCCATTTGCTTTTCGATACAAACTTTTTTATCAGTTTCAGATTTGGATTTTTGATAAGCTGCATCTGCCGCATCAGCATCTAAGGTATATTTTGAAGTTATTTTATCATCAGTTGCGCCTTTTTCTCCGGAATTGCTACCCGAAGGATCTTCTTTCGAATGAAACTGATCTTTTTGAGCCAGATTTCTGTGAATGGAATCATCAGGCATTTGTTGTTTTTCGGGAGTTTTTGGCTTGTTGCTTAGTAATTCCGGCGGAACATCCTTTGTACATGCTACAAGTGAAATTGTAAGAATGAACAGAAATAAAGCTTTAATTAAATTTATTTTCATATTTATATTTTTTATTTACAAAATTGCAATTGTTATACCAAAAATCTATCTATTTTCCTGTATCTTATAACTACATTTATTTTGAAGTCCCAAAATTCCACACAATTTAAAAATTAATTCCTCAGGGATTTACTCTAAAAAGTATTGGATTTGGTTTTTCAGGTTAAGCGATTAAAATAGATAAAATCACGGTAAATATGTTAATTTTAGAACATTTTTAATCAAAATTAAATTCACTTTTCTGATTTTTCAAATATAACTTCATAACTACTCTTTTAAATATAATCATTTAGAAAATTTAAAAGTAAATTGATATGGGGAAAAGTTTTCATACTTTTAAAAATCAGAAATTTTATTTTTCAATTTCATGGATCTTTTCAATGATCCAGTCTTTTCCGATGAGATCATTTGAGTTGTTTACAAGTTTTTTGATCCTGAACAGATTGTAATCATCAAATTTGATCTTTTGCTTTAAAAGCCTGTTTACAATATTTATGAAATTGAGAAATTTTTTTCTGGAAGTTTCTTTAATTATTCCTGAGTTATTTAAAAAATGTTTATAAGTATCAATATGGCAAATGGCACTTTCGATCAAATCTGATTCATACATACACATTAATGTCAGAACTTTAACATCATTTTTAAAATACAGATTATCATTTGTTTTATTCAAAAGGTTATTGAAATTAATTTTATGGCAAAGTTCAAGAGCTGTTTTAAAATTTCCTTCCAGAAAATTCAGGTGGGCATTGGAATAAGCCAGAATACTGTCACGGTTTTCAATGCTGACTGAATTAATATACTCTTCAGCAAAATTTTTTAAAACATCAGGTTCATTTTCTCTGAAACAGGTTATCAAAACATTTCTGTACAGATTCAGATTTATTAAACCTTCTCTGTGAGAAATTATTTTTCTTTCAAGCATTTCCGTCATAATTTTCAGATGGAATTTTCTGTATTTTAAATTCCCTGAATTAATTTTTTTCAGACAAAAAGCCTGCATTACAGCATACATGTTTTTCTTGTCTGTCAGTTTAAAAGAAGAATAATTTACTTCAAATATTTTTCGGGCTTTTAAAAAATATTCTTCATCTGATTTGTCAATAAAAGATTCCCATAAATTATAATAAACCGATAACACCGGAGAGTCAGAGAAATCCCTGAGATTATTCCTGATAAATTCAAGTGAGTGATGCAGATAATCATAATTATGCTTTATTCTGATTCGCTGTTCCTCTATAACGAACTGAAAGCTGCTTTCCATAACCGTAATTAATGATAATTTCAAATTTGCTGTTAAGACCTCAGAATTATATTTATCTGTAAGTGTTTTGTCTGATAACATCAATCCTTTGATATTATTTATAAATATCCTGTCAGAATAATAATTCTGATCTTTGGATTTATCTGTTGTTGTTTTCTTTTCAAATGAACTTATCTTTTTTTTCAATGTGTTCTGTATATTTCTGTTGTAAAGCTCAGATATCAGAAATTTTTCATTCAGACTGTCATTGGAAATATGCGTATGTATCAGAAATTTTTCTGCAAGCAAATTAAGATCTGAAAACAAATTTCTGACAAATACTTCCTTATAATTTACATTACCTTGCATTTCCCTGAAAATATTTCTCTTGGAAATTTTATCTTCCGGATAATCAGGATGATACTTTTTTAAAATTTTGAACAACCGAATTACATTCTTATTTTTATTGTGAAAAGGAGAGTTCAAAAAATCCACAAATTGTTTAAATTCATTAGAGGAAAATTTCTCAATTATTAATATTGCGCTGTTCTTTTGCATATCTGTAATTTATAAAAAATTAATTCTGCTAAAAAGTCAGGGTGCAAACCGGAAAAAATTTCTTTGCAGAAAATAAATTTCAACTGTAATTTGCATCATGTTTGAAAACATTATCTCACATAACGGTTTGCAAACTAAATTAAATATTTTTAAACAATAAAAATTAAATATTAAAAAAATGGAAAAACAGCTTGAACAAATCCGCCAACAACAAAGAGATTCCTGGAATAAATTTTCCGGAGGATGGAAAAAATGGGACAATCTTTTTATGGATTTTTTAAAACCAATGGGTGATGAAATAATTAAATTACTCGATCCAAAAAATACAGATGTAATCCTGGATGTAGCATCCGGAACAGGTGAACCGGGTCTCAGCATCGCAAACAAAGTTAAATTCGGAAAAGTAATTGTATCCGATCTGGCTGAAGATATGCTTGAAATCGCCAGAGAAAATGCAAAACAAAGAGGTATCAGTAATATCGAAATTTATCCCTGTGATGTCTGTGAAATGCCTTTTGCGGACAATACTTTCGATGCTGTCAGCTGCCGTTTCGGATTTATGTTCTTTCCCGACATGCTGCTTGCTGCAAAAGAAATGACCAGAGTATTAAAGCCCGGAGGAAGGATTGCCGCATCAGTCTGGAATGTTCCCGAGAAAAATTTCTGGATCACAGCTATTCTGGGAACAATAAAAGCAAATATGGATTTACCGGCACCTCTTCCCGGTGCTCCCGGAATGTTCCGTTGCGCCAAAGATGGAATAATCGCTGAAGTTTTTAAACAAGCAGGATTGAAAAATATCTCTGTAAAAGAAGTTATGGGAAAAATGAATTGCAAGACGAAGGATGTTTACTGGAATTCAATGACTGAGGTAGCCGCGCCGGTTGTCGCTGCGCTTAGTAATGCAGACAATGAAATGAGCGCAAGAATAAAAGATCAGGTTTATCAGAAGATAGAGCAGAAATATTCAGAAGGTGATGTACTCATCGACTCAAGCGCGTTGGTAATTTACGGTGAGAAATAGTTTATTTTCTGATTACAATACAATTCTCAGGAGGATGGAATCAAGATCATACGTTTGATTTCATTCTCCATTTTTTTGTTAAACAGATATTTAATGTTTTTTTACTGAAATTTTTAATGTTAGATCATAAATCACTTTAATTTATATTTGATTGAAATAGTAAACAGATTTAATTAATTTTCCCACATTAATTTTAATTCATAAAACATTATGACTTCAGATAGTTCAGAAAAACTTCCGGAATTTAAATTTTCCCTTACAGATCAGAAAGCGCGTGAATTGCCGCTTGGGTGGGCAAAGCAGGCAACCGTTCAGGATTTTCCTGTTTCAAAAAACATAGCGGGAGTTTTAATGAAACTTGAACCTCTTGGTCTGCGCGAACTTCACTGGCATGCAAATGCTGCTGAATGGGGATTTGTAATTTCCGGTAATGTCAGAACTACCATCATTAACCCTGAAGGTCAGTATGAAACAAATGATTTTAAAGAAGGCGATGTCTGGTATTTTCCAAGAGGGCACGGTCATTCAATAGAGGGACTCGGACCTGACGGAACAACATTTATGCTTGTGTTTGATAACGGATCGTTTTCGGAATTTGCAACTTTCAGTATTACCGACTGGCTCTCTCAGACTCCGCCGGAAATTGTTGCAAAGAATCTTTTTGTTGATATGTCAGAACTAAAAGATCTTCCCTCAAAGGAAGTTTATATAACCGGAATAAAAGAGAAATTAATCAATAAAAAACTCAACTCTTCTCCTCTGACTCATAAATACAGTTTGCTTTCTCAAAATCCTCTCAGAGATTGTGACGGAGGAAAACTATGGCTTGTATCTTCTCTTGAATTTCCAATTTCAACAACTATGTGTGGCGGAACACTGACTTTAAAGCCTGAAGCTCTCAGAGAACTTCACTGGCATCCGAATGCTGATGAGTGGCTTTATGTAATTTCAGGAAAGATCAGACTGACAGTTTTTGCTTCTTCAGGGCTTTCATCTGTATTAGAATTATCGGAAGGCGAGATAGGATACACTCCTGCCGGATACGGTCATTCAATTGAAAACACAGGTGAGATTGATTGCAGACTTCTCATTGTTTTTAACAGCGGTGTTTATGAAGAGATATCTCTTACTTCATGGTTGTCTTCTAATCCGGATGAACTGGTAGCTGCTAATTTAAATCTTTCCGGAGATATTGTAAGAAAATTTCCTGATAAAGAAGAATTTATAATCAGCCAGAAAAAAAAATAATTACAGACAATTGTCTAAAAATTTATTTCAGAATCTGGAGTTATCATTTTTATTAATTCTTTAAAAATCTGAAATGCATTTGTTTCCTGTTTAACATCATCACTTTTGGTAGTAAAAATTACAACAATCAGCTCTTCCGACGGAAGATATCCAAATGCTCCGCTGAATCCGTTAAATGAGGGGTTTTGAATGTACCATCCGTTTGCAACCACGAACCCGGATGCAAAATACAGATCCGGAAGGACAGCTCCTTCAGGACGCCTGATCAGTTTTTCAAAAAATTCTTTCGAAAGCATTTTTCCTTTGCCAAAAATATTTCCCCATTTTCCCAGATCATGCAGATTCGAATACAAAGGTCCGGATTCTCCAGTCCATGAAGGATTCCAGAAAGTAGCATCTTCATATATTCCTCTGTCTGAACTGAAGGAATGAAGTACAGGTGAAGGCAATTCTGAATTAACGCTGTAACCGGTATTAATTAAACCGAGAGGTTTAAAAATATTATCTTCATATAATTTATATATAGGTATGCCTGTAGCTCTTTCAATTATTTCTCCCAGTATTGTAAATTCAGTATGTGAATATTTCTGATCAGTTCCGGGAGGAAAATTCAGTTCTCCGCCGGAAGTAGAATAGTTAATTATTTCCTTTCTGCTGACATTACGAAACGGCTCCTTCGTTATGAGTTCAATGAAATCTTTATTCAAAACATAATCTTTATAACCTGCAGTATTTTTTATCAGCATTTCCGGAGTTACCTGATCAGCTGCCAGTAATTCCGGCATCCATTTTGAAATTTTTTCATCGAGTCTGATACTCCCCTTTTCTGCAAGGATCATAAGAAGTGTTCCGAGAAACGTTTCTGATACTCCTCCAATGCGCAAATGCATAATATCATCAGCAGGAACTAACGTCATTGATTCCCCGAAAGCAAGAGTAATTATTTCCTTATCACCTTTCCATACACCGGCAATAAGCGCTTTAACATTTGATTCATTTTTCAGTTCAGTGAGCTTGTTTAATATTGTGTCTCTGTATATTAAATCCTGACCGCAAGCATTTGAGAATACTGCATGAACTGCTAAAATAAGGATCATCTGAAAATATAGAAAAGATTTTTTCATAATAAAATTTTGAACCATTAAATTTTAAACATATAATTCGGTCTTCTGTATAATTCCGTAAATCCTAGTCTGATCATATTTTTATATGACTGTGCCGGATTGACAGATGTTGGCTCTGCTGTTTCAACAAACAGATATGAACATCCTTTTTCAAAAGCAATATTTTCCCTGAATTTTATCAAAGCTGTCTGAACTCCAATTCCTCTGTATTCTTCTGCGGTCGCAGCTATTCCTATCTCAGCAATATCATCTTTAATATAGAGTGAGCCGGTTCCGGCAATTTTACCGTCAAGGATCGCCACATAAGAAATCCAGTCCGAAACTCCTAATGCATATTTAACAAATGGCTTTAATTCTTCTGGGAATGAAAACGATTTCAAAAGTAAGGATGCAACATGATCATGTTCATTTTCATAAATTTCTCTTATTTCAATTTCATTCAAAACCGGTTTGACAGCATCCGGGATTTTATAAAGCTTAGCCCAGTGGCTTAATAATTCTCCTCCGTTATTCAGAAGCAAACCGGTGATATCTTTATTATTTTCAACGGGAGAAACCTGCATATAAAATTTTTGTCTGTTGTTACTTATGTAAAAATTTCTAATTTCTTTCAGTGTGCTGTCTGTTGCTTTATTACCAAGACCTATTCCAATTACCCTGTTGGCAATAAATACTTCCACAGATGAAATGAGCGCATAACAATCCTTTGTGATCTCCTGATAATATATCTTTCCGTCTGGAGGCAGATTTTTTCTGAATTTTTCAGAAATATTTTTAATTGAATTTAATTCTATTGTTTCTCCGGCAAGAATAATTTCGCTTTCAGATAAATTACTTCTTCTGATTTCCTTATTCATACAAAAAATTTTAAGTTATAATGAGTTTCAGGATATGAAAGATTTAAAATAATTTTTTAAATAAATTACTTCTACAGATTCAATCTTTACTCGCCAAAATCATAGAGGTAACTTCCTGAACCAACTGTTTCAAACCCGCTTAATTTTTTATAACCGAGTGAATCCAGTTTTCTGATAATAAAATCATCATCATTATCCCTTATAAAAGAAAACAACAGCCAGTTTCTTCCTTTCAAAGTTCTGATCTCATCTATATACTTTTCTTTTTCATTTTTTTCACGGAATGTATTTCCGTAAACAACAGGAATTTTTTCATTTACAAAATTTATATCCTTATAATACTGAAACGCTTTTGAAGCTCCCCAGTATAAATATATTTTATCTGTAGGAGAATAATTTTCATAAATATGCCCAAGGCTTTGTTTAATTTCTTCATTCTTTATGGGAAATCCTTTTTTGGAAGTAGTATAAAATGAAACTAAAAATGTTATGGGAATAATAACTGCAAGTGTTTTTGCAACAGGCTTGTTAAGATCAGTTTTCAGATATCCGAATAAAACTACTGCCAGATAAATGAATCCGTAAGAACAGATCAGGATCATTGAAGGAATTGCATAAAGTGTTAATCTTAAATCAAACGGGTAAACTCTGAAACTTGACAACAATAAATGAACTGTTACGGGGGTCAAAGTGAGAATTACAAGATTTAGCTTTTTACTTTGAAACAAATTTACTACTCCCGTTACAAATAAAAAGAACAACCCTATCGCACCCGGTACACCAAGCGGTGAAATTGAATAAAAAATATTCATACTTTTATAATACAGAAATATATAAAAATCAGACTTAAAAGGATTTTGAGGAAGGAATGCATTAACATTAGCCCAGTACATTATCATTCTCTCTCTTGACGGATGTTCATAAATAAAGAAATAAAAATATATTGAAAATGCAGCTAACCATGCAAGAAAAATATAAACCGTATATTTGAATTCAATCTTCTTTTCATTCGCGTCTCCAATATCCTTTTTGTTTTTGAAATATTCATAAAGCATGTAAAGACCACAGCCAAATAATATTATCGGCGCAACATTAGATAAAAAAACCATGATGACTCCGGTAATTGCAAGTATGAAATATTTTTTCTTATCTGTATCATTAAAATTGTAATATTTTAAAATAAAATAATATATACACAGGACAGACAAGACATCTGTCATGTATTGCTTTACTTCACTTGAGTAATAAATTATGCTGTGGCTGAATACAAAAAGCGACATTGCAAGTATCACTCCGTATTTATTGTCAAAAAGCAGATCCGATATTTTATACATTAAATAAACAGAAATGAAAAATCCAATCAGAGGAATTAACCTAAGTCCGTATTCCGATTCGGGTATAAGCAAGGAAGTGATCTTTTCAAGCTGAAGAAATAAAACCGGACTGACCTGCCAGAAATCCAGCGGGTATAAAAGCTCAAGATTACTTTTATTGATTATGTTTAACGCAAGCATTGACTCATCCAGCCATAAACTTCTGTTATAAAGATATTGAATAACTGAATTCACGATACCTGCAAGTATTATGAACTGAATTATAATTTTCTCATAATTATTCTTTTTCATATCACACCTCTTATTTAAAAAACCTGTATTTTAAAATACAATAGATCGTCCGGAATCCGTCTTTCATTCCGATTTTTTTTCCTTCCTTATAAGTTCTTCCGTAATAAGATATTCCCACTTCATAGATCCTGATATCCGGTATTCTTGAAATTTTCGCCGTTACTTCCGGCTCAAATCCGAATCTGTTTTCCTTAAGACTTACAGATTTTATTATTTCCGTTCTGAATACTTTATAACAGGTTTCCATATCTGTTAAATTTAAATTATTCAGCATATTGGAAATGAAGGTAAGCACTTTATTCCCTATCGTATGCCAGAAAAATAAAACTCTGTGAGGTCTCCCTCCCATAAATCTCGATCCGTAAACTACATCTGCAAATTCATCTATAATTGGTTTTAAAAGTATGTTGTATTCTTTAGGATCATATTCCAGATCAGCATCCTGTATGATAAGTATTTCTCCTGTAGCTTTGGAAATTCCTGTCCTGATTGCAGATCCTTTTCCTGTATTAACTTCATGATTGAAGTATTTTATGTCAGTACCGGAATTATTTTTAATAAACAAAAGAATTACCTGCTCTGTATTATCGCTTGAACAATCATTTACAATTATGATCTCTTTTTCAATCTCATTTATTAATGATACTTTTATTACATTTTCCAGAATTTTAAGTAAGGTCGGTCCTTCATTATAGGCAGGTATTACAATTGATAATTTTTTAATCAATGGGCTGCATTATTTAATTTTTCTTTTACTTTTTCTCTCAAGGTTTTAAGTTTTACGGATTTAACTTAATTAAACTTACTTTTACATTCAAAGTATTCTGATGCTTATTGAAGATCCTGTTTATTGAATTTAGATTTTCTGAAAATTAATTTAATCCGGACTCTTAAATTTCCTTGAATTATTTACATTAGAAATTTCTTTCTCCAGTAATTTTTATTTTATCACCTGTCTGAATTACTTTGCCAATTTCCGTCGCAGGAATAAGACAATCAACTGAAAGATAATAATAATGATCATATTCATTCAATGCTGACCATTGAGGAAGAGATGCAGCCCGGTGATTTGCAAAAGATTTCTGAAAAGCATGAAAAACCTCGCCTGTATCTGGGTTGCGTGAAGGCACTACACATCTTGCACGCGGACTCATTCCGAACATTTTCACATCACCTGTTTTAAATTCAATATATTTTCCTTCACCTGCAAATAAATGATCTTCCCAGAAAGCCGGAACTCCTGCAATTTCAATTGTTGCTCTGAAACGTTTTCTAGTTTCTTCCTGATCCATGTTATCATACCATGAAGAAACTTCATTAAGACTCGAAGTTGAAACAATCGTAACTCCGCTTTCATCAGGAATATCCAGCAACCTTCCGGTTTTTTCATGAATGAATTTTGTCTTCATTCCGAAATGATCAGACAGATAATTTTCTATATCTGTTTTTTCATCCTGCAAATTAAATATAACCTCTGATGTTTCATTCATTTTACGGAATGAAATTATTTCGCTTTCAAGATCCACCGAAGTTCGCAATGTATGCACGAGTATATTTGATTTACCGTTTATGAACTTCCCATGTTCATCGATCATTGCATATTCTCTGTCATGCTTCAGACATCCGCCTTCTGAAATTTCTCCTTTTTGAAGAGAAATTCCGTCAAGAGATTTTACAGGGTAAATTGTAATTCTGCTTATGTAAGGTTCAGTATTCAGAATAATTTATTTTCAGATTTTTGAATTTATTCAATTATTTTACACCATCTCTGAGCTGCCGGTTGTATTCTTCTGCGTCATAACTTCCTCTGGAATTTTTTATCAAACCGTCATTATCAAATTCCCATATTTCTTTACCGCTTATCTCGACTTTATTTCCTGTGCCTTCCGGACCGGTATTCGTCCCTCTTAATGTCCAGTGAAATTCGATTCCATCTGACGTTTCAGTCAATTTGTCCATTGATACTGTCATATCCGGAAAAGCTGTCATGAACCCGTCTGCAATTACTGATATTGCAGCTCTTCCAATAGCAGGCGGATTACTGTTCACTGATAATGATCCGCTTTCGGAAAAGAATGACGTTACATCCCAGGCTTTCTGACTGCTCCATGCTTCTGCGTATTTCATGCCGAAATTTTTCAGTTCGTCTTTATCCATTATTAATTTAATTTTTTAGTTTCGTGATGTAATTATTTATTCCTTTTAAATTATTTTTCGCAACTTTTTTAAATGCCAATATTATATTTTTAAAGGAATAGTTTTTGAGAAAGTAAACTTACTTTATTACTGAAATCTTTTCAATGTAATTTATTAACAGCCGGCGGGAATAAATTGTAAGAAATATTTCATCCGGAACTTATTTAGTTTTAAGAGGGAGAATTATTTCAGGGAAATTCAGGGTTCTGATCAGCTTACTTTAACTTCTCTTCAGCTCGTAATTAAGCAAAACAATTCCGCAATCAAATGATGCAGATTTAATTAATTTAAGATCCTGTTTGCTTTCAAGTTCATTGAATATTGCCAGTCCGTTTCCAGCAGCCGTCGGATTAATGAGTAAATGATATTCATCTATCAAACCGTTTCTGATAAGTGATGAAACAAATTCCGCACCGCCGTATACTATTATATCTTTGCCTTCCTGTTTTTTTAAATTATTGATCTCCTCTGAAAGTTCACCTTTCGCTAAAATCGTATTATCCCATTCAGATCTTTCAAGGGTTTTTGTAAAAACAATTTTTTTGGTATTGTTTAATTTATCTGCGCCTTCCTGCTGAGGATTTGAAGCCCAGTATCGAATAAAACCCTCTGCGAGTTTTCGCCCGAGTATTATGCAGTCGACTGGTTCTGTTATTTTTCTGATATAATTTTTCAGCTCCTCGTCCCAGTCCCATACCATCCAGTCCATTTCACCTTTTGTCCCACAAATAAATCCATCCACTGACATTTGAACCTGAAGTTTTAATTTTCTCATGTATGAATTTGTAAATTTTAAATCTTATGATTCAATTTATAGTTTTTAATTTATCAGACTGATACAACTGACA
Organism: Bacteroidota bacterium; assembly: GCA_036782915.1. GTDB lineage: Bacteria > Bacteroidota > Ignavibacteria > Tepidaquicellales > Tepidaquicellaceae > JAEUSI01. The sequence continues at coordinate 12,233 of DAIPYE010000032.1, forward strand.
GCTTATTTACATCAAGTGTTCCTTTATAAAGTATATGAGGTATCCTGTGATATAATAACGGACCTTCGCCTTTAGCAATCATTTCAATGTAATAATCTTTAGTTGCCTGCGGCATAACGGAATATTTCCCTGTATCATCCGGATCAAATGGTACAAATTTTTCTTCATCGGGTTTGCTATTAATGATATTCTGATCATATAAATATACAATTGCATTATCAGGATGAATTAGTTTTGGATCAACCTGATAACTAGTCATAACAAATTCAGGATTCCTTCCCGCATCAATCAGAGCGCTTTTCACATCCCGGGGATGAACTGAAGAAAAATGTAAAACATCATTCCATAAACAATTTAAAACCGGGATTACAAATTTCGTAACATGCTCACGTCCGGTATATTTGCGAATTTGCTCTTCATAAATAACCGGATGTATTTCTTTTAATGTATTCAGCGGATAAAGTATATTACCTTTTAAATTCTGCGGAACTCTGTGATAAAGGTAATTCATATTGTAATTATAGTTTTATGAAATATAAAAATTAATTTTCCTGTTCACCTTTATTTAGTACATATCAGAATTAAATGTTTATAATTTTAATCTTCCTGACTTTTTCAAAACAAATAAAGCATCAGCTGTTACCCATTCATTCATAATTTTTTTCGTTGCTTTTCCCCAGTCTGCATAATCATTACAGGGACCCGGCTTGTCTGAAACTTTAAAATAACTCTTTTCTGCAGGCCATCCTTCTTCCGGTATTAATTTGCTTTCCAGAAGGTCAAGAGCTTCATTACATCTGTTATCTTTTATTATTCCTGTTTCTGCCATTACTTTTAATCCGCCTAAAATATCATAATGCCAGTATAAAGGATAGTGTAATGATGTAAACTCATCTCTGATAATTTCACCTGTTGTAATTCTCTTAAAAAGTTTCCTTTTCAGCAATACTTCAGCAGCTCGTTTAACAGCATTGTCAACTTTTTTATCATTATAAATTGTATTATAAATACCAAGTCCGCGAAGTGACCATATCGTATGTATGAATGAAGAGTTTGAAGCTGAAGGATTTTTATCGCAGTTCCATCCTCCGTCAGGCCATTGCCAGTAAAGCAAACGTTCAGCCAATTTATGAACTCTTTCATCGCCGATCTCAAGTTTCAATAAAAAGAATAAAGCATTTCCCTGCTGTGATGCGCATCTTCTGTATCTGCCTTGCACTTTTGGAACGCCTGAACTTTTATTCTTATTAATTTCTTTTACTGAATCTGCTTCGAATTCTCTGAAAAAATAATCCTTCAGCCAGAAATCAAGAATTTCATCTCTGACCGGAAAAAGTGTTTCATCTTTTGCGGGATATCCAATGTCAGCCAAAGTGGACAAGATCCAGTGCGCTCCCTGCCATTTGTCATAAATATTATTGACACTGTTTATTCTGCCTGATCTGTCACGGTTTTTAAAAAGTTTCTTTACTCTCGGACTGTTTCTTATTTCTTCGCGAAGTTCAATTATCTTTTTCGAATCCGGATCTTCACCGTAAACATTTACCCTGACTTTGTAACGGATTGAAGGCTCTTTTGAATTTAATAAATTTTCAATTATCCTTTTCATTTTATAATGTTTTATAAAAAACAAGAATCCGGTTTATCAAGAAATCTTTCGTCTTTCATACCAGTCCGGTTAAACATTATTACGCTTCCTGATTCTTTACCCGGATAAATTCTTATCTCACAATAATAACCTCCGCCGCCGCCGGCATGTGTAAAATATTTTTCACCGTTTAACTGCCCGCAATACCATGAAAGACACATTCCGGTTGGTTTATTATTGTTTGTATGGTTTTCCGTAAACAGAAAACTTTTATACTCTTTTGATATAAGTCTGCAATCAGTTTTTAAAAGCTCCTGAATGTATTTTACAAAAGCATTAGCAGTTCCGATTAATCCTCCGTAAGAAACCCCATTCACATAATTGTTTTTAAATGAGATCCATTTCCCTTCAGTGTTTCCCATGTATTTTGTTTTGTCTATAAATAATCCCAGAATTAAATATGATAAACTGTAATTTTTATGATAACCTTTTGCATGATCACCCGGGTTATTAATTGTAAAATCAAGTTCGCTTTTTTCAATGTTCAGCGGAAGTAAAATATTTTTTCTGATGTAGTCCTCATATTTCATTCCTGAAACTTTTTCAATCAGCTGACCAAGCAATACATATCCGAGATTTGAATAAGAAAATTTTTCGTTTGGATGAGTTTTGACATGATTGTTTTTTGACATAACCTTTTCAAAAAATTTATTTCTGTCAAATGTTTGATGATCCTCTGTTAAATGAATCCAGCTAAGCGGGACTGGGTTTGGAATTCCTGCAGTATGCGCTAACAATTGCTGAATGGTGATTTCACCCTGATAAGGAAACTCCGGTAAATATTTTATTGCAGGATCCTTGATATTCAGTTCATTCTTTTCTGCTAACTGCAAAACAGCTAAGGCAGTAAATGTCTTCGTAATCGAATATGCATTAAATGTTGTGAGATCATTTATCTTAATATTATTTTCAACATCTGCAAAACCCCCTTTGAAATTATAAATCAATTTATCTCTATTAAAGACTAAGTAATTCACACCGGGAGTTTTATTATCCCTGATCTCTTTATTTAAAATTTCTTCAACTTCTTTCATTGCAGTAAATTATTAGAATTTTATAATTTCACTTCAACTCTGTATTCGAATCTCAGGATTGGAGATTGGTAAATAATTTTTTTAGTTCTCCTTCTTTCAAAGGAGATTCAGATTCTCTTTTAAAATTTTATACCTTTGGTCAGAAGAAATATCTTTAAATAAAGGATGATCAATTAAAATTGCTACCGGTCCCATCCTCTTTTCTATACATTGAAACAAATGATGAAAAGCTTTATCCTTTTCTCCCAATGACCACCAGATCATTGCCAAGTCTATATCCATAACTGCTCCGGGCTCATCTGACTGTCTCTGCTCTATCTTACTGATACACTCAAGCGCTTTTCCGGATTCTCCCAGATGCGCATAGGCACAGCCCAATCCTGTGAGTCCTTTTAACGGATGCTTTGTTAATCGGTAAACTTCTTCAAAAATTTCTTCAGCTTTCTTCCAGTCTCCTTTTACGCCAAGGCAATATCCTTTTAACTCCAACGAAACACGTAAATGCGGATGTATGTCCAGTAGCCATTCAGCCTGCTTTAATGCATCATCTGTTCTTCCCGCATTGAAGTAAGCATCTGCCAGGTACTGGTTAATTATCGGAGACAAAGGATCTGCCTGCTGTGCTTTTTCCATAATTTCAACCGCTTCATTCTTTTGCCCCACACCCTGATAATAAAAAGAAAGAAGCTGGTGAGCTTCTGAAGAAGCCGGATTCAGCTCTACTGCTTTTTTCAATGATGCAAAAGCCTCTTTCCAGTTCAGATCATAAAGCAGAT
>DAIPYE010000032.1:15700-22831 GCA_036782915.1 Bacteroidota bacterium
GCTGCAAGTGTGCTGTCAAGTTCTAATGATTTATCACTGTATTTATGTACCTTTTTAAATGCTTCTTCCGGTTGAATTTGTCCTGTCGCTCCAAGGTAAGCATAACAGGTTGCAGCCATTGCGTATGCCTGAGCATAATCAGGTTCAATTGCAATTGCTTTTTCAAAACATTCAATTGCTTTTTTTGCATCATCAGGAGTTATCTTATTATGAAAATGCAAACCTTTCAGATAAAGTGTGTATGCTTCAAGATTTTGTGTCGGTACTTTTACAAGTTTTTCCTCACGCTCTGATTCAGAGAGATTCTCGCGAAGTTTATTTGCAATGATGCTGCTGATCTCATCCTGCAATTCGAATATATCATTAAGATTCCTGTCATAAGTTTCACTCCAGATATGATAACCGTCTGCCGCATTTATAAGCTGCGCAGTTATGCGGACGTGATTTCCCGATTTACGGACACTACCTTCCAGTATTCTGTCTACATTTAGCTGTGAGCCGATTTCACGTATATCCGTATTCTTTCCTTTAAATGCAAAAGCTGAAGTTCGGGAGGTTATCTGAAGTCCGTCAACTTTAGTAAGCGCATTTAAAAGCTCTTCTGTAATACCGTCACTGAAGAATTCGTTTTCAGGATCTGCGCTCATGTTAATAAAAGGCAGCACTGCAAGACGGTTCAGCGGATTTTTAGTTTTACCTTTTAGTTCTTCCCGGGAAGGAACAACAAGACCTTTGCTGTCAATTGCAAATATCCGCACAGGTTTTGAAATATTTTTTAATTCGAAGTAACCCATTTCACGGGCAGTCAGATTTTCCTGATTTTTAATTTCATCTAAAACTTTTTCGGATATAAATATCGATCCGGAAACTGCAAGTGATTCGATCCTTGAAGCAAGATTTACTCCATTGCCATAAACAGCATCTTCTTCAACTGAAATATCTCCGGTATGAATTCCTATTCGTAATTCGACCTTAGGCTCAAGTTGTAATGTTTGCTGAATTTCCACTGCACACTTAACTCCGTCGATAGCACTGTTAAAAATGCTTAAAGCTCCGTCACCATAATATTGAAGAATTTTTCCGTTATAATTTGCAACAGAAGTTTCCAGAACTTCCTTCAGCCTCCGGCGCTTCTCTCTGGCTGATTGTTCATTCTGCTGTATAAGAGCAGTGTATCCTGTCATGTCTGAAAACATTATTGCTGCAAGCTGACGCATAAATTATTTGATTGTGCTAAGTTAGTTTTTTAATGCCGGTTTCATACGGTTGGTGAAAAATATTCTAATGAGATTTCCAATTTCACTCTTTACCTTTTGTAAATAGATCTTTAGTTCTTTTTTCCATTTCAGCAGCAATTACTCTTCCGTCTTCACCTTGTACTTTGAGATTCTCTATTATATTTTCATAACTCTTCTTATCTCTGTCCTGACTTAATTTGAATACATGATTCATTTCTTTTACTTCAATTTCGAATGCAACAATTGCTTTCATTAACTTTTGTGTATAATCAGATGGAAGGTTATCAAAGATCGTAGTTGAGTTTTTATTTTGATTTTCAAAATGTAATGAAGTCATACGGAGTACATCCACCAATCCGGCATCATCAAGAAATCTGACAATTCCTTTGACGTGAACACTCATATAATTCCATGTAGAAGGAGTGTGAGGATTGCTGTACAATGTCCCGCTTACATAAGTATGACTACCTGTGAAAACCGCCAGCACATTTTCATTTTGCAGAAAAGCTTTATGATGATCAGTATTCTTCATTATATGACCTCTTAAAATTTTCCTGCCGTCCTTTTCTTCAATGAAAACAGGAGCTTGCGTTGCTACAGGTTTATTCTCCGAATCACATCCGCTTATAAAAGCAAAAGGATGTTCGTCAATGAATTCTTTAATTACCTTTTCATTTTTCTCTTTGTAATATGGAAGATCGTACATTATTATAATTTTATTTTAAATTTATTGAATTGCAAGTATCAGATCTTTTTCTAAAATCTTTATTCAAAATATTTTAAACTCTTATAATAAGTTTATATTTTTTTCCAGGCTTTAACTTTTATTTCAGAACCTTCAGCCAAAAATACTGACACAGGTTTTTCCGTCATCAGGAAATTAAAATCGTTTCCGTATATTTCTCCGAAGTTTACGTCAATGAAATATTCCTTTGTGTTGTATACTTCCCATTTTGGATGCTCGACTCCGTATTCAGAAGTTCTGTCATATGAAATTTTTGTATATCCCCAATAATGTTCTGTTATGAATTCTTCTTCACTTCCTTCCTTGATCAAATTAGTTTTTCTGTCAGCTATAACTTTCAGTGAATTCCATTTACTTTTTTTCCATTTATACTCCACAGTCAATCTGTCTTCAGATGTTGTCCATGAATGACTCATGGGCATTGTTTCATAATTTTCCCTGTAAACTGCATTTGCTGCAAAAGACAATATCGGTTTTGAAACAATTTCTTTTATGAATACAACTCCGCGCTTCCATTCTCCATTATCATTGAAACGAACATAAAATCTGAGATTCACTTCTTCAAAATTTACATGAAAAGGTATTTTAATTCCCTTAACCTTTGTGTTTTTAAACATAAACCCAACCAAACTTAAATAACAAATGTCATTCCGGAGATCAATCTCTGTCTTTGCCGGTAAAAACTTTTCAAGTATTTTTTTGTCAACTGAATAATTTGCCATCGCTAACTTTCTCCACTCAGCCTGTAAAAATGTCGTTGTGATTTTATTTAAATTCAATTTCTGTTTTAGCCATTGGGAAATTTAAGTGTAATTTTATAAAATCATTATTTCAAACTTTCAGAGAACCCCGAAAACCTCTGGCAGCATAGTATGATTCTGCTCCATTGTGATATACAAAGACTTTACCGTAACGAAAATCAGCAAATACAGCACCTCCGAGTCTTCTGATTTCAGGAGGCGTTAATATCCAGCTCGAAGTTTTCGTATCAAAATTTCCAAGTTCCTGAAGTTCCCTGTATTGTTCTTCCGATAAAATTTCAATTCCCATTTCTGCCGCCATATCAATAGCATTATTTTTTGGTTTATGCTCCTTCCTTGAACTCAGCGCTTCGCCATCATAGCAAAGGCTTCTGCGGTCTTTTGGACTCTCAGCAGAACAATCATAAAAAATAAATTCCCCTGTTTTTTTATCATAACCGACAACATCCGGTTCACCGCCGGTCATCTCCATTTCTTTCAGCGACCAAAGCTTTTCAGAATTGTTTTCAAGCTTGGTCTGAACTTTAGTCCATTCTAAACCTTTGTGGCGGTTCTTGTTTTTTTCAAAACGGGCTTTTAAAATGCTGAACAGTTCATTGATTTGTTCGGATGACAATTTCTTTTTCATTTTTTGTAATTACTTATTAATTGATCGTGAAAAAAATTTTTTCTGAATCTGCACAACTGAAATTGAAAATACTCAACGATTTGAACAATTGTAAAAACCTTCCTTTGTAAAAGTATTTTACTTTCGGTTTAATGATGCCTCTATCATTCCATTTAAAACTTTTATGTCAATATCCTCAAGCTTATTAATATAAAGACAGCCAACTCCCGTCTTATGTTTGCCAAGTAATTTAAGAGCTTCCGCATTCACTTTAAGATTCATCATGAGGTGCAATGACAGATTCGCTTTACGTGGTGAGAAACCAATCCGAAACCAGTCAACTTCCCTTCCTGTTGCAGGGCTTTTATATCTTACATTACCAAATCCGATGATTGTATTACTCCATAATATCGGTTTTTCCCCGGATGCTTTTTTCATCATTTCCAAAAGCACAAAACTGTCTTTGCGTTTTTGTTCATCTGAAATATTATTTATAAATTCATCCACACTTACAGAGGTTGGTTTTGTTTTTATAATAGCAGGTTTAGATTTTTTTTCAGGCATATGAATTATTATTCGTTTGAAATTTGGTTTCGCAGTACTTCTCTTTCAATCCCGCCGTGTATTATAAAGACAACAGACTTACCGGATTGATTAACAGTATAATTAAATATTGCTTCTTTTGCTTTGACTAGTTTAGTCGCCTCATTATTCAAATAACTTTAAAGGATTTTAAGATCAACAAAAAGCCAGTTGCTGTACAAATGCATCCGGAAAAATTAAGAATACTTTTCGGGATTTTTTTATTGGTGTAATGTTTTCCTTCGCCAAATTCTCTCTGATTGTCTCTTTTTGGAATAATGCTTTAAAACAATAAAAGCCTGAGAAAATGAAAATTGTGCCAAGTCCTGCAAGAAAATTTATTCCTCTCTTTTCAAAATTTATTTGATAACTGAAAAGTATTTTGAATTAATAACTCTTGTTATATTCAGATCTACGGTTTTGAAATTAAATTTTTTGAATAATAGATTCAATGTGATTAAACCATTAACATTCTAAATACTCGCTTCTGCTACGCAAGGCAAGCGCGAGGCAATCGAAATCTCAAATTTCAAAAAAAAAGCCGTCCCGGAATAAACTGAGACGGCTTTTGAAAAATAAATTCTGGTAAAACCTACTCTCCCGCACAACTACTCATGCAGTACCATCAGTGATACAGGTCTTAACTTTTCTTTTCGGAATGGGAAGGGGTATTGTCCAGTATTTAATCACTGAAAAATTTAATGGAAGTTCAAAAATCTATTGGAATTAGGATCAGATATAAAAATTTAATGTCTAAAATATGCAATTTCATATCTTAAATCTGAAAATATCTTGTAAAATGTAATTTGCAAATTTATTTTAAATTCAGTAAAAAAAATTTTATCCCGGATTATACATTATCAGATTACACATTTATATTCAATTAACTTTGCAATTTCCGTATTTTACATTTAAATAATCATCTCCGATTATAATTTTATATTTTAAAAGTGAAACTCACACAGGAACAGATTGACATTATCAACTCATCGGGCGATATCACAATAAATGCTGTTGCAGGTTCTTGGAAGACGACAACCCTGATTGAATATGCAAAAGCCCGTGATATCAATTGCAGAATATTGTACATTGCATTCAACAAATCCGTGAGGGTTAAAGCAATCAGAAGATTTCATGAGGAGGGTTTGACAAATGTTAGGGTGGAAACAGCGCATTCACTGGCTTACAGGCACGTGGTTGCGGGCAGCAATTACAAAATTAATCCTTCCGGATATAAGTCTTATGAAGTTGCATCAATGCTTGGATTAAGAATTCGCGGAGAAAAACATGGTGAGCTCATTGCCGCAAATCATATCTTAAAATTCGTTTCCTATTTTTGTAACAGTGACATTGAGAAGGTTTCACTACTAAATTATCGTGACATAATCTCTGAACCCGAAGCATTAAAGTTTGTCTCAAAGTATTATGAATATATTGAAGTACAAACAAGGATTCTTCTTTCTAAGATGAATAGTACTGGAATCGAAATACTTCATGATTTCTATTTAAAAAAATTCCAGCTTTCAAAACCGGAATTAAAATTCGACTGCATCCTTTTCGACGAAGGTCAGGATGCATCGGCTGCAATGCTTGATATTTTTCTTAAACAAACGGCAACAAAAGTGATTGCCGGAGATACTCATCAGCAGATCTACGGATGGCGATTTGCAGTCAATTCTATGGAGAAAGTCAATTTCAGGAAATACAATCTTACAAAAAGCTTCAGGTTCAATCAGGATATTGCAAATATGGCAATGAGAATTTTGAAAATGAAAAATCTTTTAAAAGAATTCACACCTTTGTCAATCATTGGGGAGAGTTCTGCAAAAAAAGGCAAACTGAAGGCAATTCTCGGCAGAACAAATCTCGGGCTTCTTGTGAAAGCGATTGAAATTGTGACTGAAAGAAAAAATCTAAAGTCACTTTATTTTGAAGGCAATTTCAATTCATACGCATATGCTGATGAAGGTGCATCGCTTTACGATGTTTTAAATCTGTACAACAAGAAAAATCAACTTATAAGGGATAAACTTATACGTGAAATGAAGGATATGAAAGAACTAAACGATTTCATAGAAAAGACAGGTGATATGCAGCTGTCAATGATTACGGATATAGTCAGGAAATACGGGAACAGTATTCCGGGTATAATCAGGGAAATCAAGAACAAGCACGTTGGTAATGATGAAAAAGAAAAAGCTGAAATTATTTTTTCTTCTGTTCACCGCTGCAAGGGAATGGAATACGATGTGGTTGAAATAATTGACGACTTCATATCAGAGAAAGAAATAAATAAACAAATTGAGGAAAATGGAAAAATCAATATGAATGTATCTAAGCTTAATGAAGAGATAAATCTTTTGTATGTGGCAGTAACAAGAACAAAAGGCACACTCGAAATTCCGGTGAGACTAAAGTTTGAAGAAATTAATTCACCGGACATCCTGACTTTGAAAAATAATCAGAGCAGATCGCATAATTATCAAATCAATGATAACAAAAATAAATCTCAATGGATAAGTACTTCACGTGATTTCAAATCATACACAGTTGAAGAAGCAAGAAAAAATAACCCATCTGCATATTCAAAATGGACTAAAGAATCGGAAGATGAATTAAAAAAGATGTATAAGAAAGGAGCGGATTTGACAAAACTTGCAAAACATTTTAACCGGACAAACGGAGCAATAATTGCGAGAGTTGAGAAGCTGGGGCTTAGAAGATTTGAAAAAATCATAAATCAAAAATGTAAAATCCAAAATCTAATTAATTAGAATCCTAAATTCCAATTCACAAACAAAAAAAAAGCCGCTTCGAAATAAATCGAAACGGCTTTTGAAAAATAAATTCTGGTAAAACCTACTCTCCCGCACAACTACTCATGCAGTACCATCAGTGATACAGGTCTTAACTTCTCTGTTCGGAATGGGAAGAGGTGTGACCCCTGTATTTAATCACCAGAAAACTTTATATATTTAGAATGTTATAAATTGATGCTGTTCCACTACCTTATCATTATAGGATAAAAATATAGGAAAAGTCATTCGACTTATTAGTACTGCTCGGCTGAATGCATTACTGCACTTATACCTACAGCCTATCAACCAGATCATCTCTCTGGAGTCTTATTCAGTATTGCTACTGAGGGAAATTTAATCTTGAAGCGAGTTTCGCGCTTAGATGCTTTCAGCGCTTATC
>DAIPYE010000033.1:0-22558 GCA_036782915.1 Bacteroidota bacterium
TTGACGGCAGATATGTAAATTCAGAATTCGATGTATGGAATGCAAGAACGAGATTGGACTATTTCTTTTCCCCTAAGTTAAATCTTAAACTTAATTTTTATTATGACAATATCAAAAGAGGATTGAATGAAGGATTGGTTAATTCCGGTAACGAAACTGCGATGGCAGAAAATACAGCTCCGGTTGTGAATACTTCTTCTAATGAAAATGTTGAGAACTTTTTTTATAATGCAACACTTACGGGAAGATTTTTTAAGGATAAAAGTTCTTTGACAAAATTAATGCTTTATTCAAACAACACAACAAGGCAGTATAACAATATTGACACAATTATCATCGGAGGTCGCCCATACTTTTCTCCGCCGGCAAATTATCATTACACGCAATATGCAGTTGATCTAAAACAAAATGTTAACTTTAATTTTTCCCGAAAAGGTAACCTGGATTTTTTAATGGGAGGGAATGCTTATATTAATTATTATAACTACAGCGGATATAATTTTTTTAATGTTATCGATAATGAATATACATTTTTGTTTAAAGCTGATCTGAATTATGATAATTTCTTTCTGTCCGGATTCGGAAATTTTAATTACCTGAATAAAGATAATTCTCAATTTGTTTTTATTGATGATATTGATAAGACACCGTCATATTTTAATTTCGGAGCTGAAAGCAGCTACAAATTTATATTCAACAGAAAAATTGATTTGAAATTATTCGGCGGAATAAATAATGTCAGGAAAGAAATTCCTGACATTTATGTTCCCGGTTCAAATGGTGGTTCACCTGCAAATGGAAATATAAGAACTTATTACGAAGCGGGATTTGAATTCAAGTTAAATGAAATTTTTAATTTAAAATCATATTATTTTAACAGCGAAAATAGTTTTAGCTATTTAAATTATGAAAAAAATTCTACCGAAGGAATAAATACTTCAGCGGGAATATTTACTAAATATGTAAATGCATATTTAAATTACAACTATTTAAATTCATTCATTTACCCTCAGAATTTCCTAAAAGCTGATATATTCTATCACAATTTTTTATTTAATAAAAAACTTGATCTTAAAACCGGATTCAATATAAAATATTTTTCATCACCGGATAACTTTTATTTATATTCACAAAGTTATTACAGCTTCTATAGGGAAGTTCCCATTGATCTTAATGTGAATGGATTCCAGATCGATTATTATCTCGGAGCGCGAATTGGTCACGCAAACATTAATCTTACTATCGCCAATATATTTAATACTTTTTATTATGATACATATCTTTATCCTGCTGATAACCTTGGAGGCTTGCTGAACGCTATTTCGAGGTTTACTATTGTATGGGATTTTTTGAATTAGTCGTTTCGACAGGCTCAACGACCGCTATTATATTAACTATTAACTATTAACTGTTAACTGTTAACTGTTAACTGTTTAACTGCCATCAGAACTTCATCTGTCTCAATCAGCTTCATACATTTAAACTCATCATCTCCGGACCAGTTGCAGGTCGCAGGCTTAGGGGAATTATAAAAACACGGACTGCAGTCTAATTCTTTTCTGACAATTCTGTGTTCAGTTTTCCAGGGGTAAAGCTCTATAGAATTTGTATAACCGAATATTCCGACTGTCGGTAATTTCAATGCAGCAGCCGAATGCATAAACGCAGTATCATTTGAAACAAATAATTTACAATGTGTCATTCTAGCAATCGAATCCATATAATTATCAGTGGAAGCAATTACACCCTGGCAATTCATCAGATCATTGACCTCTTTATTCAGCTCAAATTCATTTCCGAACAATAATATCTTTGCATTAAAATTCTGAATAAGCTTCATTCCTAGCTGTGCATATTTATGTTTATCCCAGCGTTTATGAATATGATTTTTCAAAACAGATGAACCCGGGTGAAATCCGACAAGAAGTTTATCATCGGAATTGTTTTCTTTGATCCATAAATTCGCTTTGTCTTTAATTTCGGCAGAAATAAATATCTCCATTCCGGAAGCATCTTCGTCTTTCACATCAACAATCGGCTTAATGAGATCAAGATTCTGCAGAACATTATGCCTGTTTTTTATTTCATCGATTAAGATATCATTGAAATATTCAGCTCTGAATATATTTGTATGATCGTAATGATGTGCAATTTTCTTTTTTGCGCCTAGGAAAGCATTGACAACATTATATTCAAGACGGTTAGCCGGATAAACATTAATTGAATAATCATAATTATTCAGCTTGAGCTTTCTGATCTCTGAGATAGATTTAAATTTTGACTGCTTTAGAAAATCAATGAAGTGAATTTTATTTATGAAAGGATTTTGATCATACATCTCTCCGACAGATCTGAACATAACAAGCATATCAATTTCAGCATCCGGTAATTTTTCCTTCAAAAGCCGTAAAGCGGGAGAGAACATCAGCGCATCACCATTGCCGGAAAGTGCATTAATAATAATTTTCATAAAAAATTATAAACCGGGTTGTTTGTATAAAGGATCGAACATAGAAGTAAGCCATGGAATTTTTACAAAAAGTAAAACTGTAAATAATGCCAGACACAAAAAGCAGATAAGAACCAAACCTTTTTGCTTATAAAGTTTTTCAGGATATTGAACAGGGCTGTCGGGTAAAAAACCGATTCTCATATATTCAGCGATCAGTAATGAGAGTAAAGGAATTACTAAAATTAATTCAAATTTATATCTGATAAGAAATATTGCCGATGTAAATGAAAACAGAGATGAATAAAAAATTATACTTGTAATTAATTTTTCCTGAGTATAGTAAGCAAGAGATTTTCTATAAGTTTTGACAATTTTGTTATCCTGAATAAAACGAATTTCCCCCAGACGTTTCATCGCCATAAAAAATGCGCCGAGCATCCAGTAAGCAATTATTATTGAAAGGGGAGGAAGCATATTATCAATGACAAGATACCAGCCAAGCATTAGTCTGATGGAATTATTAACTGATTCAGATACAACATCAAGATAGGGAACATCCTTTGTTCTGATGGGAGGAACATTATAAAGCAAACCCATGAAAAGCAGAAATGCATTTGTCAGACAAAACGGAACATTGATATAATTTGAAATTGCAAGTCCAACTACAGCTAAAATTGCATATTGAAGATAAGCCAAAGGAGCAGTGATCTGTCCGATTGCGGCCGGACGAAATTTCTTTACGGGATGCTCTCTGTCAAAAGGAGCGTCGAGCCATTCATTGATTGTATAATTAGCTGAAGCAATCAGACAAGTTGCGAAAATTCCAAGAATGATATGCGGTAGAGAACTTAAATGAAAAGTTGTATCTGAAAATAAGTAAGCGAGGAAAATTCCCGGAAGCATGAATACATTTTTGAACCAGTGATCCGGTCTGGCTATGCTTATATATGGAGTTAATTTTTTTATCATTTTATCATTTTATCATAATTGTTTTTTCAAAAGTACAACTAAATTATCACGAAGGTTCAGACGTATTGTCATATTGTCAATTTTTGGAAATTTGTGTAACCGGTCAACAAGAAAATTCACAGGTAAATATTTGGAAAGACGTTTCAGCAAATATCCGAAAGGAAGATACCAGTTCTGTCTTCCGAATTTCTCTATTTTAAGATCTGCTTTTGACACAGCAAGTTCCATACTTTTATTATTGAAATATCCAATGTGAGCGATCCGGTAATGCCACCAGTTAGCTCCCATTTTTTTTGCAAGAAAACTTCCGCTGTCAGGAGTAGCGATAAGTATAACTCCGTTTTCATTTAAATAAGAACTGAGAATTTTCAAAAATTCAACCGGCTCAGATAAATGTTCGATCACGTCAACTGCAAATATCAGATCAAACTTTTTATTTTCAAGTTTTTTATCGGGGACAATTCCTTCTATAAGTTCAATATCAAAAAGTTTTTTTGACTGTGAAACGAGCCATTTGCTGGGTTCAATACCGGTAGCTTCAATTCCTTTTTCCTTTGCTGCTTTGACGAGCAAACCGACGCCGGCTCCGACATCTAAAATACTTTTTGCAGGTGGATGAAAGTTCAGTCCCATTTCAAGTAGATGTTTCATTTCCTTAAATCTAGGCTCCAGACTATCGACATAAAGTTCATCTTCCAGATCCTCGTATAAAGCCAGAATATTATCAGGCAACGGATAAGCATAAGTAAAAGAACAGTTCTGACATTCATAAAGGGGCAGAGTTTTTCCGTACTGATCATTTGTAATTGCAAAATCAGAAGGAGACAATCCTTCTTTGAATTCTTTTCCCCATAAAAACTTATTTTTATCACTGCCGCAGATCCAGCATTTCATAAATCAGTAATCTTAATTTAAAAATTTTATTATATCCGATAAGTCTTTGATCTCAAAATTATATTTATCACCGTCCGGAAGTTTGCCAAACAAAGCTGTCTTCATACCGGCGGCATTAGCACCTATGAGATCTACTTCAGCTCTGTCTCCGACATACAAAATTTTATCAGGAAAAAACCCAAGCTTTTCTGAAGCAACTAAAAAACCTTTTGGATCAGGCTTGAAAACGCCCACAGATACATCTTCTGAACTCACATAAACAGAAATATATTTATCGATCTTCAGAACTCTGGCTTTATCAATGCAATCATAGTCTGAATACAAACCGATTTTAAATCCATTTTTATACAGCCATTCAAAAGTTTTTTCAAGATCCTTTCTTTTGCAGCCCGGAATTACATCTAAAGGAATTTCCTCAAACCATTTTGAAATAATTTCTTTTACAGTCTTCTCATCTGTTCCGGACAATTGAGATGTAAGTTTTATCTGACCTTCACCGTTAGCTGCGGAATATATTTTCTTTTCCCTGAGGATCTCCTGAGCATATCTGTAATATTTTATAACATTAATATTTCTCCATGCAGTAAAAGGCGAGGCAAAAAAATCCAAAAGTATTTTGACAGACATTTTTGTTCTCAGCGCGGTCTGATTATACAGAGTGCCGTCAACATCAAACAATACCGCTTTAAAATTACTCATTGCTCTTGACAGATCTTCTTTGACGGAAGAAAATAAATCCTATTCCGGCAAAACTCAAAAACAATACAGAGAGAGATACTTTCGAGCCAAGATCAAACTCTTTCGATGAATAAACAAACTCAACTTTATGATTTCCTTTTTCCAGATATACCGATCTCAGAGAATAATCTGTTCGGAATATTTCAACTTCCTTCCCGTCAACAAAAGCTTTCCAGTCCGGATAAAACACTTCGCTGAGAAACAGGAATCCGTTCTCAGAATTTTCAACATTTAAATTTATATTATTCAGATCATATTTCGTGATCTCAATTTTATCACTGGCTGAAAAAGCAGAATCTGATTTACTATTCAAAGGTAAAGAAATATTACCGGGATCTTTTTCAAGCACAATAGTTTTGTAATAATCAAATTCATCGCTTTCCATATATTTTTTAAGCTCGGCGGGGTTTTCAATTACTTTCACATCATAAAACATTTTAGCTCTTGGCAGATATTTTTCCTGCTTTGCAAGACTCATGGATTTTTTGTTTTTATCAACATTGATCCTGTACTTTACATTCAGAAGATCAAAAGTTTGTTTACCTGAAGGATCAGATGTTTTGCTGAACGGGGAAATTCTGTTAAGACGCAGAACATTTACGCCTTCTATCAGCTGGATCTTATCCACAGCTCCCTGATATCTCTGAAACATCATGTTTCCGCCTTCACGCATATTGGTTCTGAACTCTTCCTTTTTTCCTTCTTCTTTAAGCTGATTAATAACATTTGCATTTTGTGAATAAAAAGTCAGAGGATCTTTATCTCCGTTATTCTGATTGAAAGCAAAAACATATATATCAATACAAATTAGAATAAAAAGGGATATGGAAAATCCTTTTAAACTTAGTTTATCCTGAAAATAAAAATATATGACCGCAGTAAATGCAATTGCCAGAAAGAAGAAAACATTTAACTGTCCTGTAACCCATGAATAAATTTCCGGGCTTTTAAAAGCGGTTGACAGGGATGAAAAAAATCCGGAATTGGTCAAAATGAAAATCAAAAAAATGATACCGGCTAAAATATAGAAATATGTTTTGGTAAAATAATTTTTCAATGCATTTTTATTTTTTATTATCTCACTCAATCCGAATGCGGAGATCATCAGTAAACATATTGAGAAGAGGTAAAGTATGTGCCCCGGATTTCTGAATTTGTCAAAAACAGGAACGAAAAGAAAAAATAATTTATGTAAAAAGAAATTCCCGCCGAGCGCAAACATAAAAATGAGAATTGAAAATATCAGAAAGAAAGTTACGGGAAAAATCTTTTGCTTTGATTTAAAAGAATATCTTAAAACAGGAATCAGGATAAGCAGCGGAAGAATAGTTAAATACAATGTGGAAACAGTATACATCCACGGACCTTCCTGATGACCTCCATTTTTTATAACACTCCAGTATGACTGCTCTCGAGCAGCATCATTCCAGTTGAAAGTCCCGAATATTTTCGGGGCAAGTAAAGTGATCAGATCATAGATGTGAACCGAGCCCTGCTTAATAAAATCATAACCGACATCAGCTCTGTCGGAATTCTGGGAAAAAATATATGTAGGAAGCAATTGAACAGTTGAAATCCCGACTGAAATTATGAAGAAAATCGCAAGTCCGGAAATTATACGAGTGACGTTTTTGAAATTTTTTATTTGGAAATCTTTGTATAAAACATAAAACGAATAAACTAATAAGAAAACAAAATTATAGAAAAAGCATTGCGGATAACCGGCAAGAATACTGAAAGACATTATAATTCCCGCAAAGATTATAAAGAGGAAATTTCCGGAATTATAGAACTTGATGATCAGCAAAAAGATCAACGGCAGCCATGCAACGGTTTCTATCAGATTATAATGGATCATGTGAATTACCATATATGCTGAATAAGTAAATGTAAGTGCGAAAACCAGTGATGCAAATTTATTCAGTTTGAATTCCTTGGCGAGATAATAACAAAACACAGAGCAAAGAAAATAATGTATCAGCAGAAAGTTTTGAATAATTAACGGGGAAAGCGATTCACCGGAAACGAAATATTTCATCAGAAAATTAAACGGATATAGAACCGCTATCTGTGGATCAGCAAAGAAAGGAGTTCCGGAAAAAGAATACGGATTCCAGAACGGGAATATCCCGTTTGAAAGAGAAACAGCCGAAAGAAATTTACCCGGATAATACACATAAGGAAAATCATCGAACAGCCATGCATTACCGGTGATCAGTTCTCTGAGCAGTATGAACCAGAAAACAAATAAAATTGCTAAATTTAGTTTGTCATTTTCAAAAAAAGAAAAATCATTATTGATCCTCGGAATATCTCTTTTAAGTGAAGTTGTGTTCTTTGACAAATTGATTTACGTTTAAATTCTGAAGAAACAGTAGGAATAAAACATTATTCTGTCTAAATTTCTGTAAAAGATCTTTTATGAAAAAATAAAACCTTCAGTATTTTATCCGGAAAAAAGGTAAAACAAAGAAGGTTTATAAATACTTTAAAGACAGAATTTTATTTGCCTGAGTTCATTTTTTGCTTAATGGATTCCATCTTCTGTTTTACGCTTGCATCACCGGGATTCTGAGCATTAAGTGTATTCAGCAGATCGAGGGCTTTATTGTATTCACCCCTTGCTTCATAAATATCAAGTAAAATTCTGTATGGATTATAATAAGACTGAACGTTGCTTGGATTAGTTTTCAATTCTTCCTCAGCTCTGTTAATTACATCATCAGACAATTCATTGAATTTTTGTTTATTCCCGATCTTATTATAAAGAAGAGCAACATCGTATTCCAGCCTGTAATCCATTGCAATTACATCTCCGGGAATATCATTCTGCATTTTATCAAGTACTTCTTCAACCATTTTATATTTTGTAGAATCAGCGGCATAATTATATGCAAGTCTCAGGAAAACTGTTCTGTAAGTTTGAGACATCCTAGTCTGATCTTCATTATAAAAAAGATTTTTGTCATTCAGTCCGGTAAATCTGAATCCGTACTGAGGGGTTTTCGAAGGAACAGAAGGATTATCAAACAAACTTTTTCTCATAATATCAACATTGATAGATTCAGCACTTCCGGAATTAGTTTTATAAGGCACTATCCTCTGAGCCATTCCTTCCATTACAAGATATTCCCCAAGTCCGATGTAATTTTCCTCAGAAACTGTAATAGAAAAATAAATAGGTCTTTCCCATTTATTTGCTTTTACAATATCAATGAGTAAAAGATCATTTGCTTTTAAGGCAGTAATTACCTGGCTTCCGGATTGCTGTCTGATAGTCGGTGCGATATTGACAACAATTTTATTTGGTAATCCGGGCTGTGATCTCATTGAATCAGGATATGCTGTGACAGGAACATCAAAGCTGACTGGTTTCTTTTCATCCCACTGAACCGGCTGAAGTCTTTTCAGTTGCTCGTTTGTCAGATTAATTGGAACTGTCAATGCTCCGTATGGTCTTTCATTTTTAAGCTGAAGATTATACCAGTCAGTCTGGGCAAGTGATAAGTTAACTATTCTGACATCTGTTCTGACTCCGTATGCAGCCTGAAGACACCATAATGGGAAAGTATCGTTATCGCCATTGGTAATAAGTATAGCGTCTTTTTCAACACTCTGAAGTAAATTATAAGCGTAATCGTAAGGCAGGAAATTTCCGTTTCTGTTTTGATAATGATAACCAACCTGTAACATTCTGATCGGAACTGCTGCAAAGGATAGAATCAAAACAACCGAGCATACAGCAACAAGCGATCCTTTGTTTTTCATTTTTTCTGAAATTATTTCAATCAGACCTGCAACTCCAATTCCGATCCATAATGAAAATGCCATAAAAGCGCCGACATAAAAATAATCTCTTTCCCGGGGCTGCGGTTCCTGCTGATTCTGATAAAGAGCAGTGACAATTCCCATCATTATAAACATCATCAGAAAGATAAATCCCAGTTTCCAGTCTTTCCGGAACTGGTAGAATAAGCCGAACATTCCAAGTAAGAACGGTATTGCAAATAATTTTTTAAAATCAACACCGTCATTCTGATCATAACCTGCGCGACCAATGTAATTCCAGAACCAGTATCTGTTGAACATATGATTTATCTGATATTTCCACATAAACTCCATGTCACTTGAATATTTCTGATAAATTCCCTGATGCTGCGGCTCCTGAGAATATCTTCTGGGCATCACAAGAGGCTGCTGTCCGTATTGTTCACGGTTTAAATAAGAGATCAGTGATTCAAGATTGCTGGGTTTATTTTCATTCAAAGGAAGGTTTTCAACATTTGCTCTTTGCATTATAGAGATATAAGTAGAGTATCCGAGAATAATAAGGAACAGTGAAAGTGTAAGAAGACTTAATATCGGATTGAGTTTTTGTCTGGCATAATAAATTCCGAATATTATTAAACCAATTAACAATACTCCGACTGCAACACTTCCGGATAAGATGAGCGGAAACTTTTTTACAAGTCCCGGATAAACAATCAGGAAAGCAACAGATGATAATGCGATCGCAATAAGTAAAGTCTTAGGAGAATATTCATATCTTTTAAAATAGAAGAAAAGTCCTGCAAGGAAAATACACTGAGCTACAATTAAATGAATTCCGATAGATAAACCAACAACATAAGCGACAAGCAGTAAATATTTATCGCTGCCCGGTTCATCAGATCTTTCCCACCATATCATAAGAACATATATGCAAATTCCGATCAGCAGAGTTCCCATTCCATAAACTTCGCCTTCCATTGCATTAAACCAGAATGAATCACTGAAAGCATAGGATAATGCACCTACTGCGGAAGATCCGCAAATGAGCAATACATCGAAAGTTGATTTTGGAATACCTCTCCAGTTTATAATTACTTTAGCTGATACAAGATATAAAAGTAATACACATATCGAACTTGAAATAACTGACAGATAATTAACTCTCAGTCCGATATCTGCTGCCGAAGGAAACATTGTGAAAATTCTTCCCATTAATGTGAAAAACGGAGCGCCGGGAGGATGGGGAACTGACAGTGTATATGCACATGCAATAAACTCACCGCAATCCCAGAAAGAGAATGTCGGCTGAACTGTCATTACATATACTATCGTAGCAAATAAAAACACAAATGCTGCAAATATACGGTTGGTTAGTTTAAAATTCATTTAAATAGTTTAATTTAAGAAAGCCAAATTACTGTAATTAACAAAGATTTTCAAGATATAAACCTTATTTATTGCCGGATATTATTCAAAAATAAAGGAAATGATCATAGCGATCACTTCCTATTTTATATATTTATTAGAAAATTATTTCTTTTCTTTCTTTTCACGGTGTGTCAGTATCTCATCAATTAGACCATAAGCCTTTGCCTCTTCTACATTCATAATATTATCTCTTTCAGCATCTTCCATAACTTTTTCATATGGCTGACCTGAATGTTTTGATATTATTCTAAATAATGTTTCTCTTGTTTTTTCCATATCTCTTGCATGGATGAGAATGTCAGTTGTTTGTCCCTGTAAACCTCCTGCCCATGGTTGGTGCATTAGGATCTTGGAATGTGGAAGCGCAATTCTTTTTCCTGCCGCTCCGCCTGTTAGAAGCAATTGACCCATTGATGCTGCCATCCCGACACACATTGTAGTTACATCAGGTCTTATATACTGCATTGTGTCATAAATTGCCATTCCTGCTGTAACACTTCCGCCGGGTGAATTTATATAAAGCATTATGTCTTTATCCGGATCTTCTGATTCCAGAAAGATCAGCTGAGCAACAATCAGTGAAGCTATTTCATCATAAACCGCTGTTCCAAGAAAAATTATTCTTTCTTTCAGCAATCTTGAATAAATATCATAAGCTCTTTCACCTCTGGATGTCTGCTCGACTACCATCGGAACAAGCTGACTGTTGATTTGATTTAAACCGTTATTTATATAGCTTTCATTCTTTTTTATAATATCTGTATAATTCATATTTTAATAATTAAAATTTATTTTCGAAAGTAAATTTAAAATATTTTTCCCAATTTAAAATTCAATTGCTTAACCCTCTTGCTTTTCAAGATCTTCCTTTGTTTTTAACTCAGCAATTTCTTCAACATTTGATCCGGCGATTATCAGATCAAGGATTTTGTCATTAATTATCTTCATTTTAACATCTTCATTATCTTTATAAGCTGTTATCAGTTTATCGGCGGGTATATTATATCTTTCAGCGTTCTCTTCCGCAATTTTCAGATAATCCTCCTCCTTTGCTTCAATGTTTTCCATTTCAATTAATTTATCTCTCATCAGATACCATTTTGCCTGTAAAATCGCATCCACTCTTCTTTCCTTTTTGAACTCATCTTCAATAAAATCCTTTGGAAGTTCGTGCTTCGGCTGCTGATGTTTCAGATCTTCTATCATTGATTTTAAAATTACATCAATATACAATTCCGGTGCATCCACTTCATTAGCTTTAATCATTTCATTTATAACATCCGCTCTGAATTTTCTGTCGGATATGCCATCATATATTTTAGTGAGTTCGCCTTTAATTTCTGCTTTAAATTCATCCAAGGTTGTAATTCCTTCTTTAGCAGTTATCTTTTTGAAGAATTCTTCATTCATTTCAGGCAATACAAGCTTTTCAACTTTTGTACAGGTAATCTGAACTTTCTTAGGGCCGCCTTCAGCATTCTTGGAATCTATAATTTTTACTTCGCCTTCCTTTATTCCTTTAAATGCTTCTTTGAATTCGGGGTAGATCTGAGGATTTCCCAGAAAAATTCTAAGATCTTTCTGAGATTGACCGATTAGAACATTACCGGCTTCATCAAGATTCTGAAGATCAACTGTAATTGTGTAATTATCATCAGAAGCTATCCCGTCAAGTTCATTTGTTGCATTTCTGAATTTATGATATTGAATTTCCTCATCAACAAGTGAATCATCAATTATATACTTAGTTTTTTTAAGATCCAGACCTTTGTATTTTGCAATAACTACCTCAGGCATAACTTCAAATTCGATCTTGAAATTAAGTTTCTCTTTTGGCTTATAATCCATATCAGTAATTGCGCCTTTGCCGAGAATGTCTGTTTTATTGTCAACAATGTATTTGTGAAATATTTCATTTGCAATATCTTCCAAAGCATTGTATTCAAGACCTTCGCCGTACATTTTTTTAATCATACTTGCCGGAGCTTTACCTTTCCTGAATCCGGGGATCATTGCTTTTTTTCTGTATTCAGCGACTGCTTTATCAAAATACGGTGTCAGTTCTTCGTAAGATAATTCTGCAGAGAGCTGACGTTTGGTTTTGTCGATATCTGTTAAGTTTATATCCAAATTTTATTTATATTTTTAAAAAACTGATTTGAAATGTGTAATAACAGCAAAATTAATTAAACTGCTTAGAAGTAACAAGGAATTAAATAGTAAGAAGGAAAGAAATTTATCAATGGTGTCATCATTTTTGGTTTATTGATGTCTAAATCAAAAAAAACCTCCGCACAATGATAAAATATTGTGCAGAGGTAAATTAAAGGAAGAACAAAATATGAAAGAACAATTGCGGGTGGGACCCGCTAATCAGATTAACGAAATTATATTCTAAATGGTTCAATTGAATTCATTTTAACTGTAATTCCAATCATATATGGAAAATCAAATAAAAAACCTCTGCACAATGATAAACTATTGTACAGAGGTAAATTAAAGGAAGAACAAAATATGAAAGAACAATTGCGGGTGGGACCCGCTAATCAGGATAACTATTCTGATTTCTTTTTAGTTCAATAAATGTTCAATATTTAAAAGAATTTTTTAAAAAATGGAAATCCGGATTAAAAATAAAGATTTATCTCTGATATTTTCTCAATTTATCAGTACAAAATCTATTTTCTTACTTTCTTTATTCACTCTTACAACTTTTATCTTCACTTTTTGACCTGCTCTGAATGTTTTTCCCTTTCTTCTGCCTCTGGCAATATGCTTCTTATCATCATATTCATAATAATCATCCTGTATATCTCTGAATCTGATCATTCCTTCAACAAGAATATCCATTATTTCCACAAACATTCCGTATTGCACCATTCCTGAAACTATTCCTTCATATTCCTCACCAATATGTCTGCTTATGTATTCACCCTGCATTAGTTTTATGGAATCTCTTTCAGCCTGCTCCGCATTCTGCTCCATTATCGAACTCTGCTTTCCGATCTCAGGTATAATTTTTTTATAATAATCGGCTTTGCTCAGAATATTCTTTTCATTATAAATATAATCAAATAAAATTCGGTGTACCAAAAGGTCAGGATATCGTCTTATAGGTGAGGTAAAATGTGAATAATTTTTAAATCCAAGCCCGTAATGACCAATATTCTTATCTGTATAAATCGCCTTAGCCATTGATCTGATAAGCAGATTGTTAATGATAAATTCCTCCGGCTTGCCGTCAATGTCATTCAGCAGTTTTCGCAATGAATTCTTATCCTCTATGTTCAGATTGTAACCAAATTGCTTTACAAATTCAGCAAGATCTTTAAGCTTATCAATATTGGGAATATCATGAACTCTGTAAATGAACGGCAATTTTATTTTAAGTTTTTTGGAAAGATCATTTACAAAAACAGTCGCGCATTTATTTGCCAGCAACATAAATTCTTCTATTAGTCTCATAGAATCAAGCCGGTGCTTTACTATTATATCTTCTACATCGCCTTTAGAATCAAAAGTGAATTTTACTTCATTTGAATCAAAATCCAGACTTTCTTCTTTAAGTCTTTTTAATGTGATAGATTTGCTTAATTTATACATAAGCAAAAGTTCTTCTGCAAAGTCACCTTTTTTTGTATCAATAATATTCTGAGCTTCTTCGTAAGTAAATCGTCTTTTACTTTTTATAACAGATTTTTTTATTTCAAAACTTTTAACTGCGCATTTCTTAGTCAGATTTACAAATATTGAAAATGTTAATCTTTCTTCATCAGGTTTAAGCGAACAGATTTCATTTGATAGTGTCTCAGGAAGCATCGGTATCACATTTTTGACAAGGTAAACACTCGTTGCTCTTCTTAATGCTTCCTTGTCGAGAGCTGAATTTTCAGGTACATAATGAGAAACATCAGCAATGTGTACTCCCAGCATATAAGACCCGTCTTCAAGCTTTTCTATCGAAACTGCATCATCAAAATCCTTTGCATCAAGAGGATCGATTGTAAATATAATTTTATCCCTGAGATCAACTCTGTCTTTCAGATCATATTCTACAGAAATATTTTTTGCATAATCTTCTATCTCTTTTGGAAACTCTTTTACAAGATTGAATTTCTTCATTATTGATCTTTCTTCTGCCGACCTTTCACCTGATTTTCCCAGAACTTCAATGATCTTTCCTCTCAGATCCGAATGTTCGTCATTTATATCTCCCGGATTAAGTATCTCCAGATAAACTTTATCTCCATTCCGGGCATTATTGAAATGACTGAGAGATATCAATATTTCTCTTTTTATTTCGCGGGAATCAGGATATACAACACCGTATGATCTTTGATTTTCAAATTTTCCGCTGACATGTAATTTACCGTGATCAATTATCTTTTCGATCTGAGCAAAAACTTCACCTGATAAATTAATTATTTTGAATTCAACCTTGTCACCGACAATAAGTCTGAAATTTTTACTTTCAGCAATCCTGTAAACATTTTCGCTGTTGTTCTTTAAGTTATCCGGTTTTATTATTTTTCTACCGTCCTTGCCAAAATCAATTACACCGGTTAATCTGATTTTTTCCGGTCTCTTTCTTTTCTTACCTTGTCTTCTTACGCTCATATTTTTACTTTTCAGAAGGAAATTGTAGTTCGATTTCAAAAGGAAATCTATTTCCCGTCTGAATTTATTTTTTAAAATTTAATTTTATAATAGATCAAAGCACCTGTCCTGGTGCCGCTAAAGTTAGAAACATCATTATCCTGTGAAAACGGATCAAATACTTTCTCGGCTCTTATAAATAACTGTCTTGATGAAGAACCGATCTTTAGTAATTTATTCAGCGGATAATCAATAATAATATCAGTGTTTGCAATTCCTTTGAATATCTGACCTCCGAATCTTACTATTGCGTCACCGATCGCTGCTGTAAATCTTACATCAGCATTGCTTGCTATATTTCCATCCTGAGTATTCAGATAATTAATGTCTGTATTGATAAGCCAGGGCAGAATGTTTTCAAGTGAATTTGAAAGGAAGTTTGATAAATAAGATGCACCGATATTCGCTCCGAGACTTGTGCTTTGTTCAAAGGAAAGCTGATCTTTGAATTTTCCGAACAATAAAAATGAAACAGCATCACTTGTTGCATTACTTCCTGTTTCTTTATTTCTTCCTCTGTCAAGCGTTACTGTCAATACAGGATTTGTGGCGTAACCCGAAACATCGAGGTCAATGATGACATCCTGTATTTCCTGCTGTCCCGTGCTACCTGTTCCTGTTGTATTGTACCCTTTATATGTTGCGGAAATATCAAGCTCCGGATTTGTTATAGGACCGTTAAAAACTGCTTTTCCGGTCGCGTCAAATTTTCTGAAAAATTTATAATAGCAGTTATTGCCGAGGTTTACGACACCTCTTCCGGACATCTGATAGTTTTCTTTGTTATCAATGTAAAGATCGGTTCTGATCTCGCCGAAAAATTCCTGCTGGGATTTTTCATTTACTATGAACTTAAGGAATACATTATCCTGTGTGGTCACATATAAATTATAAAAGAACTTCCCTGATTTTTTAAATGCTTCTTTTTTCAAATTTTTATTTACGGTTGAATACAATACCTTTTCAAACGGATTCAGATTTAAATTGGTATATAAAGTAACGCTGTCCTTGCTTTCCATAATAACTTTTCCGATCGGATCTTCTTCTGTTTTTAAGGAATCTATTATAATTCCGTAGTCGAAGTCATCCGAATAAATATTGTATGCTGACTGTCCGAAAGGATTGAAAACAAGATTTCCTTTTATAAGAATTAAATTTCCCGTGAGATCAATTCTGTCAGAACTTCCTCTGATCTTCAAACCCGGTTTTCCGCTTCCAACCCAAAGATCTCCGGCTATTCCAAGTTCAGTCTGTCCGTTCTTTTTATCAAATGCTTTCACATCTCCGGTCATATCAAGATTAATTTCATTCAGATCAAGATTTGTCAGATCCAGATAACCTGTTGTAGTTATAAATTTACTTGGGTCTTCCGGCACAAAAACTTTTGAATTTCTTATGACAAGTTTATTATTTTCCGTAGATACATCTGCATTAAAATCATAATTCATTTTATTCAGAGTTACATAAAATTTGCCTTTTCCCACTTTCATGTTTCCGGTCAGTAACGGCTTTTCGAATGTACCCATCAGACTGATCTTACCGTTTAATATTCCTTCCAGATTTGTTGTATAGGGAAGAAGCTGCTGAAGTACCTTAAGCTGAAAGTTATCAGCTACTGCATCAAGGCTTACATCCTTATCTTTTAGTATTTCAATTCTTTTTACACTGTCAGAATTACCTTTTTCTTTATTGGTTAAAAACGGGAAATTACCGATCAGTTTAAAATTACCCGCGCTGCTTATGTTTGTAAAAGTAATGTCAGGTTTCAATATGTTATCACTGTAATTTAGAAATGCATCCAGTCTGCCGATTCTTGTTCCGCCGACTTTCAAAACATCGGAGTTTGCTTCAAATTTAAATTCCGGGAATTCCTGATTTCCGTTTAGAACTAATTCAACTCTTCTCACATTACCGGTTACAATTGCGGTAGTATCGACATTTGGGTTAAGTATTTTCTGAATTGTTATAAGACTGATATTTTTTGCTGATAATTTTAAACTGCTGCTGTCATTAAGTGAATAAAATCCTGCTATATTTAATTTTTGCTTTAAACTGTTGACGGTAAATTGTTTGAAAACTATATTTTTGCTGCTGTCTGTATTTTCAAAACCAACTATAAGATCATTATTGTTTGTAACCTGAATTTCTTTGTATTTCATATAAAGTGTGTCAAAAGCAACATTTAAAGAATCATCAAGTCTTCCCTCTGCCATTAATTTTATCAGTGAATCTGGCGCTGCTGAAACCGAAAAGTTATTTTTACCTTTGATAAATCCTATATTAACCTTCGTTGAATCCACTTTAAATCTGCTAACAATTAATTTGTTTGCTTTCAGAAAAATATCGGCATTGAACTGTGATAATTTGTATCCGCTGATATTGTTCGAAATATTTATGTCAAGTAAAGCGCTGTCTGTTAAAATAAGTGAATCTTTAAATGCAAATTTCTTTATGTCAGCATCTGCAGTCAGATTAAATAATCCGCAGCTGTCTGAAAGTGTTCCGTCAATATTTCCAATAAAATTTAATGAATCAATTCCAGTAAAAGAATAAACAGGAGTAAGATCCTTTACATTTAATGAATATGTCAGACTTAAATTTTTACAAAGAACAGGAAAGTTTGTATTTATATTTGTATCCTGATTTGAAACGGTTCTCAATGAATCCTTTAATAATCTTTGTGAAAATTCATAGGAAATTTTATCAATGTTAGAATTTATTACTGTGATCAATGAATTAAAATCAAATGCTCCGTCAATATTCAGATCTGCAAATTCAGATTTCAAAGAAACTTTTTTAATTACTCCGTTTTTGTCAATATCTAATTCAAGCGGCATTGCAGGTATATTCAAATCTCCGAATGTCGACTGATTCATATTTATTTTGTAACTGCCTTCCATAACATTCGGATCAAATCCTCTTCCTTTTAATTCAAAATCAAAACTGAGATTACTGTTCATTGAATTGTCCTTTGTAAATGATGCTATATTCAGATTTGATGCAGTCCCTTTTACATCATAGGAAATATTATTAATATTCGAAATATTTATTTTCCCTTTTGCCTTCGTCCGTATCGCTTCAGAATCATAAGATATGTCAAGCCCTACATCTCCTCTGTTGAAATTCAGCTGACCGTCTGATCTGGAAATATTCTGTCCGAGAAATTTCGTTCTGTTAAGTTTGTAATTTAACTTTCCTGTGGCTGTCCTGTAATCAAATCCCTCTGCATCCACTACGAAGTCACCGTTGATATTGCTTTCCAGTGTATTGTCTTTTACAATTTTCCCCAGATCTAGATTTGTAACTGAAATATCTCCTTTGTATTTTGTGACATCACCTCTCAGATCAAATCCGACTTTTCCCATTACATTCCCGATACCTGTTCGCACATCAAGATCAGAAGTGAAATTTTCCGGTTCACCGATGTAAGTCACAGACGGAATAATTACTCTTCCGGCATTGCTGTAATCAGGAATATCTAAACCCGGGACAACATTTCTTGTATCTTTCGGATCGATCTCAATATTTTTTCCTGTTAAATTAAAATACAAACTGTCCGGAGCATCCAGATTTTTAACGTTACCGGAAAAAGTGAATTGTGAATTTGGAAGCTTCAGATCTAAATTATCAATGGTAAGATCACCGAAATTTCCTTCAGCCTTTAGATCCAGTGTTATCACGCTGTCAAGAAAATTAAGCTCAGGAATGAAAAATACTATATCGTCAAAATTAAATTTATTCAGACTCATATCGACTCTTGTGAAGTTATGATCGAATTTCTCAAACTCAATTCCTTTGAAAGGATTAAGATTGTTCATTAAAACTTCATTTATTTTTATATCGGATCTGTCAGTTAACAAGGTCAGACTTCTAACCCGTACAACTGAGTCTTTTTCATTTATATTTGCCTGCAGCGAAAGCTCGTCAACATTAAATTTCGAATTTGTAGTGAAGCTGATTTTTTTAATGTCAAAATCTTTTTCATCCGGGAAATATCTTCCGGAAAGATTAAGATTAAAATCGTTCACATCTAAATTAGAAAAATCAACTGTGTCAATATTTCTCATTACAATGTCACGGATGGGGGAGTCGGAATTTTTATT
Organism: Bacteroidota bacterium; assembly: GCA_036782915.1. Lineage (GTDB taxonomy): Bacteria > Bacteroidota > Ignavibacteria > Tepidaquicellales > Tepidaquicellaceae > JAEUSI01. The sequence continues at coordinate 19,012 of DAIPYE010000033.1, forward strand.
TTCAAGAATACGAATCGAACCGTTCTTTATCTGAACATTTTCTGCAATAATTCCCCAGTCGAATTCAGATGAAGTTGTGTCTTCATCCGGTTCATCCGAAGAAAGAAAATAATCAAAATTCCATTTAAGACTGTCGTTCTTATCTTTAACGGTTGTTAAGTTAATCTGAGGCTGCCGAATAATAACATTTTGAACTGAGATCTCATGTTTGAGAAGTGAAAGGATATTGTAATCTGTTTCTATAGAATTGAATTTAATTAATGTATCTTTTTTAACTCTGATGCTTCCGTTTTTGAGAGTAATGCCTTTCAAAATATTTCCTTCAAGAGATTCAGCATAAATTTCACAGTCTTTTGATTCCAGTGAAGTATTTACTTTATCAAGTACAAAACCCAGAGCCATTTTGTCAAAAGTATCTGTCTGAATAAAAAGTAATATTCCAATTACCAGAAGTATTAGAAATAATCCAAGCAAAAAAATCCACTTGAAGATTCTTCCGACAATACTCTTTTTTTTAGTTAACGGAGTATTCTCAGTTTCAGTATTTTCAGTTTTAATATCTTCTGATTCTTCAGACATTTTTTTTTGGCAATTAAAAAATAAATTTATTAAGTGCCGTTCACAGTTTAATTATTTTTTCAAGTATGTTCGTAGTGGAATAACCTTTTACAAATTTCAGACTTACAACTTTTCCGCCGTTAGCTTTCACAATATCAGACCCGACAATGTCTTCTTCTTTCCAGTCTCCGCCTTTGACAAGAAGATCAGGAACAATCTCTTTTATTAATTCATAGGGAGTATCTTCATGAAATATTATCACATCATCTACCGCTTTAAGATTATCCAGAACAAATGCTCTGTCCAGTTCACTTGTAACAGGTCTTCCGTCTCCCTTTAATCTTTTCACGGAATCATCTGCATTGACACCAACAATTAAATATGAACCTAAAGCTCTTGCTTCATTCAGATACGACACGTGACCTTTATGCAAAATATCAAAGCAGCCGTTAGTGAAAACAAGTTTTTTATTTTCCTCTTTGAGTTTTTCCCTGATCTGTTTTATCCTGTTTATATCCGAGATCATGTCTGCTCCTTTAATATATAATCGATAAGAACATCTTTGTAAATCGGGACAATGCCGACTTCTTTTATAACGATCCCGGCAGCGAAATTGGAAATAACTGCTGCATCTTTTACATTGGCTCCGCCCGCTAGACAAACTGCGATAGTTGAAATTACAGTATCACCGGCTCCTGAAACATCTGCGACACTCATGGCTTTTGTTGCGATTTTTTCAATATTTACTTTCCCGTTAGTTTTTTCAAAGATCATCATTCCGAGTTCGCCCAGAGTAAGGATAACATTTTCGCAATTGATCCTGTTTACAAGTTCGTTTGCAAACTCATTAAAGTCTTCAGGACTTTTTGCTTTTTTACCCAAAGCATCTTCAAGTTCTTTACGGTTTGGCTTAAACAGATACACATTTTTGAATTCAAAGAAATTTTCAAATTTAGGATCAACTAAGACTTTAATCTTATTTTCATTTGCAAATTCAGAAATGGAATGAATCAGTTCTTTGGAAAGAACACCTTTATTGTAATCCTGTAAAATAATAATTCCGATCTCACTGACATTCTTTTTAAGTAATTCAAGAATTTTTTTCTGAGAATCAGAGCTGATGTCTTCTTTTGATTCACTGTCAATTCTCAGCAGATGATGAGAATCCGAGATCACTCTTGTTTTACAGGTAGTTGGGCGGTTGTTTTCAGTTATAATACCTTCTATTGAAAGCGAAAGCTTTTCCAGCTCATCCGACAGAAGTTTACCTTCCTGATCATTACCCGTTACTCCGATGAGAACAGGTTCAGAACCCAGCGTTTTAACATTGAATCCGACATTTGCAGCTCCGCCGAGACGGTATTCACTTTTCCTGATGTCAAAAACCTGAACGGGAGCTTCAGGTGAAATTCGGGTCACATCTCCAAGAGGATATCTATCGAGCATAATATCTCCTATTATATAGATCTTTTTATCATTTGCGGAATTAAAGATCTTTTCCAGAAAAATTTTATTCATATATGCAAAATAAAGTTAATATTCAGGTTATTCAATGAGAAACTGATTATTTTCACAATTATCTAAGCATTTAACAAAATTTTTCGGAATTCTGAAAAAACCTATGTTTCAGAAATATTTAGAGATTAAAGATAATCCCCGAATTAATATTTAATTCTTTTTTAAGACAATATTGTTTATTAGAAAAGATTTAAAACAATTAAAAATATCAATGCTTTTAATTTAAATACAAGATAACAGTGAGTTGTTTTTTAAGAAGGATAACAGAATTGAATTCAGCGGTTCAAATTTCTAAATGAAACAGTATTACAATTTTTTTATTTGCTGATATCACAAATGTTTTTAAAAGGAAGTTTAGAAAACGGACTTTACTTTCCCGTAAAAAAATTTATTATAAACAGCCATTAATATTACACCTAATATTAAAAAGGATAAAATATCCGGAGCGTAAGTTTTAGTCATTCCGTTCAGTCCGGCTAGAACCAGAGCCGGTGCCGGCAGACGTGATACAACAGAATAAGACAATATCGGTCCGTTATTTTCATTATCAGATCTTTCTGTAAAGTGTGATATTGCAAGCGAAATGATCAGAAAGAGAAGAATTAATAACAGGTCAATAATATTTTTTTGAAACATCATCGGAACTGCAATTATAAGTAAACAAACAATCAATACAATCATGGCAATTTTTGAAATCAAACCAATTATTTTTAATGCAGCCGGGACAACATTCGGAAAATATTTGTGAATCACAAAACCAATGGTCATCGGGATAATGAATAAGATCAATAATTTTATGATGAGAGCTCCCATTCCAATGTTAATATCCACATTTAGAATCTGTTCAATGATCAGAAGATTCAGAGGTATCATTATAAAAGAAATAAATATTGCAATGATCATCCATGCAACACTCAGATTAGTATCCCCGCCGAGTTTATCAATTCCTTTTATCATTGCCGGAGAAGGAGGGGACAGAGAAATCACAAGTACAGCGATCCACAGCGAATGATGAATTGCATCGATGAAGTAAAATAATAAAGCTATAGCAGGCATTAATACATACATTACAAGGAAATACTTTGCAAGTATTTTAGGTTTGCCGAGAAGTTCGGTTAAGTATGGTCTGCCTGCTTCCATAGCTAAAAGAAACATCGAAGAAGGTATGGCTATGATAACACTTATTTCTAATACAGTTAATAATGTTTGTATCATTTATAAATTTTTTTGGTCAAAATCGGAATTTTATACTCATAAATAAAGGATTATAAAATATAAATCCCAAACCATTCTTAGATCCGTCCAAAACGATTTCAAAAGCTATATCAATAATTTTACAAAATTTATTGAGTTACTTAAATAAACACTTTTGAACGACTTTGTTCAAAACATTTTCATAGAGAATAAAACTAGTCAAAATAATTTTTAATCTTTTTTAATCTTTTTTTAATCTAAGACAGGAATATACATT
>DAIPYE010000034.1:0-22111 GCA_036782915.1 Bacteroidota bacterium
GAAGTTTTACTCAGGATGATGCTCATGTTTTTTGCACACCTGATCAGATCGAAGATGAAATAACAGTTTTAATAAATCTGATATTTGAAATTTACAATAAATTCGGATTTGATGATGTAAAAGTATATTTATCCACAAGACCGGAAAAGTATATTGGTTCAGAGGAAGTCTGGGATAATTCAGAAAAATCACTTGCGACAGCGCTTGATAATGCTAAAGTGAAATACAAGATCAACGAAGGTGACGGAGCTTTTTACGGTCCGAAAATAGATTTTGTGGTAAAGGACAGTTTGAGACGTGACTGGCAGCTTGGAACAATTCAGCTTGATTTTTCGATGCCGGAAAGATTCGGACTTGAGTATGTCGGGACAGACAGTAAAATTCACAGACCTGTAATGATACACAGAGCGATCTTCGGATCATTTGAAAGATTTGTCGGTGTTTTAACAGAGCATTATTCGGGTTATTTTCCGCTATGGCTGACACCTGTTCAGGTAAATGTACTTCCAATTTCAGATTCACATAAAGAATATGCAAAAAAAGTATATGATGAATTAAGAAAAGCGGGATTAAGAGTTAAAATTGACAACAGAAGCGAAAAAGTCGGTTATAAGATAAGAGAATCGGAAAACAGGAAAATTCCATATATGATCGTTTTAGGTGATAAAGAAGCGGAAGGGAATAATATTTCCGTCAGAGAGCATTTAAAAGGAGATATTGGAAAATTTGAATTGAATGAGTTCATAGAAAAGATTAAATTGCAGTCCGATAAAAGGGAAAACTATAACTAACAATAAGAATATTAAATCAATTAGAGTAAAACAGCAAAAAGAAAGAACCAACAGCCAGATCCGTGTTCCGCAGGTCAGAGTTGTGGATGAAGACGGAAACGCATTGGGAGTAATGTCCAGTAATGAGGCATTACAAATTGCAAGCGCAAGAGGTTTGGACTTAGTGGAAATATCCGCTACATCAAAACCACCGGTATGTAAGATTGTAGACTACGGAAAATTCAATTACGAAAGGCAGAAAAAGGAAAAGTCTGCAAAAAAGCATCAGCATGTGATGAACATAAAGGAAATCCGCTTTAATCCCAATACTGATAAACATGATATTGATTTTAAAACAAAGCATCTCAGACAATTCCTGATAGAAGGACATAAAGTAAAGGCGTATGTTACTTTCAAAGGAAGAATGATCACACATCCTGAGATCGGCAGAAAACTTATGGAGTCGATCGTTGAAAAGCTGAATGATATCGGGAAACTGGAAGCTCCGCCAAAAATGGAAGGTAAACAGTTATATTCATATTTTTTACCGGATAAGCATAAAATACAGGTTTATAAAGATAATTTAGCAAAAGAAAAAAAATCCTCTTCGCCAAAGATCAAAGAGGAAATTCAAAGCAGTATTCCGGAAGCAGTTAATGCCGAAGAAAACTCTGAAAACAAAACAAAAGAAAAAGAAGATGCCTAAAATGAAGTCCAACAGAGCCGCTAAAAAGAGATTCAAATTAACCGGCACGGGGAAAGTAAAAAGAGAAAAAGCTTACAGAAGTCATATTCTGACAAAGAAGTCTACAAAAAGAAAAAGACATCTTAGAAAAGCTACATTAGTTTCTGTACAGGAAACACGAACTGTTAAGAGACTTATCTTAGCATAATTTTAAAATTTTTTTTAAGGAGAAGAAATGCCACGGTCAAAAAACAAAGTAGCGTCACACAGAAGAAGAAAAAGAATACTCGACGAAGCCAAAGGATATGTTGGCGCAAGGAGTAAAGTTTATACAGTTGCCAAGAATTCTGTTGAAAAAGGATTAACTCATGCATACAAGGACAGAAGATTAAAAAAGAGAGAATACAAGAGTTTATGGGTCACAAGAATAAATGCAGCTGCGAGACTTAATGACACAACTTATTCAAAGCTTATCAATGCTTTAAATAAAAAGAGCATCGACATTAACCGGAAAATACTTGCTGATCTAGCTTACAGTAATTCTGAAGCATTTACTGAAATAGTAAAATTTGCTTTAAAATAAATTGTTTAAATTGTTTTTGTAATTTTATAAATAGATTTAAAATAAGACGGATAAATTTATTCGTCTTGTTTTGTTTTTAACGGAATAATTATAAAATGCTTGAAAAAATAGAATCGTTAAAGTCCGAAGCTGTTGCTGATTCAGAAAATATTAAAGATGAAAAGTCTCTTGAAGTATTCCGGTTAAAATATTTAAGCAGAAACGGGTTGCTGAATACTCTGTTTGAAGATTTTAAAACTGTTGACAGAGAAATAAAAGGCAGTGTGGGAAAATCTCTGAACGATCTTAAAACATTGTTGCAGAAATTATTTGATGAGAAAAGTGTTTTGGTTGAATCATTAACTGTAAAGAAAACAGATTCTGCTGACATAACGCTTCCCGGTTTGAAATACAATATTGGTACGAAACATCTGATAAATCAGGCACTTGAGGAAGTTATTGATATTTTCGGAAGAATTGGTTTTCAGCATTATGAAAGTAACGAGATAGAAGATGAGTATCATAATTTCGATGCGCTGAATACACCGGATTATCATCCTTCACGGGATATGCAGGATACATTTTATATTGACAGCAAAGGAAAAGATAAACAGTATTTATTAAGGACACACACATCTCCCGGTCAGGTGAGAGTAATGGAGAATAACACTCCTCCGATCAGAGTGATAGTTCCGGGAAAATGCTATAGAAATGAAGCCATTAGTTCAAGGTCTCTGGCATTCTTTCATCAGTTTGAAGTATTGTATGTGGATAAAAATGTAACTTTCAGACAGCTTAAAGGTACGCTGAATTATTTCTGCAGGGAATTTTTCGGAGATAATCTGAAAACAAGACTGCGACCTTCTTTCTTTCCGTTTACAGAACCATCGGCTGAGCTTGATGTGGAATGTTATTTATGCAATGGAAAAGGATGCAGGGTTTGCAAACATACAGGCTGGCTTGAAATCGGCGGCGCGGGAATGGTGGATCCGAATGTTTTCAAAATGGTTGGTTATGATCCTGAAGTTTATTCCGGATTTGCATTTGGAATGGGAATAGAAAGAACTCTTATGATAAAATACGGAATTCCTGATATCAGATTGTTTTATGAAAATGACATAAGATTTTTAAAACAGTTTTAATTTAATACATAAACAGGTTCAAAAATAATTTTTATTAAAAATTAATTTAAAATCACAAAAGGAGAAATAATGTTAAGAAACAGAATCTTAAATCTGATTTTCGTAGTGCTGGTTTCAGTTATGCTGACTGCTTGCGGAGATAAAAAAGACACTACCAAGGTAGATTCAAAAACAACTGAATCAAAAACAACAGAGAACAAAACTACAACTACAACAACAAATACTGATACATCAAAAACTTCACAAACTAAAACAACAGAAAAAAAGGATTCTACAATGACAGAAAATCAAACAGCAGGAAAGGAAGAAAGCGCTAAATCTTCAGACGGAAATTTTGTAAACATGGAAACTTCAATGGGAAATATAAAAATTAAATTATTTACCAAGGAAGCTCCTATCACAACAGCTAATTTTAAAAAGCTTATCAATCAGGGATATTACAATGGAATTATTTTCCACAGAGTAATTGACGGATTTATGTTGCAGGGCGGAGATCCTACTGGCACCGGTACAGGCGGTTCAAAGGAAACTATTCAGGATGAATTCGGTCCGGGACTGAAGCATTCAAAAGCAGGTATTTTATCAATGGCTAACAGAGGACCAAATACAGGATCCTCTCAGTTCTTTATTACACTTGCTGCTACTCCATGGCTTGACGGTAAACATGCAATTTTCGGTGAAGTTGTTTCAGGAATGGATGTAGTGAATAAAATCGGAAAAGTAAAAACAGGACCAAATGACAAACCTGTTGAACCGGTAAAAATGATTAAAGTAACTTTGTCAGATAAATAATATTTTCAGTAAAATAAGTTTTAATCTTTAGAATTAATTTAAGCTGTTCCATTATATTTTTTAATGGAGCAGCTTTTTTTTAATATTTAATTTTCCAGCTTTTTAATTCGTCAAGTAAACTGTAATCCGTCAGATCATAATGAACGGGAGTCACAGAAATATAATTTTCAGCAATTGATGTCTGATCAAATTCCAGATCATTATCCAAAATTTTCATCTTGCCGGTAAGCCAGAAATATTCTTTTTTGTTTGGATCTAATCTTGATTCATAATGATCATCCCAAAAGGATTTTCCCTGTTTGGTTATCATTACCCCTTTAATTTCATTTTTCTTAACAGCCGGTACGTTCACATTCAGCAATGTACCTTTTGGAAGTCCGTTCTTTAAAACTATCTTTGCCAGTTTTGCAGCAAAATTTGCCGCTACGGAAAAATCATTGTGAATGTAACTTGTAAGTGAAATTGCTATTGACGGAATATTAAGTATTGTACCTTCTGTCGCTGCAGAAACTGTTCCGGAATAAATTATATTAATTGCAGTATTTGCCCCGTGATTAATTCCTGAGATTAGTAGATCAATTTTCTTTCCTTTTAAAATATTTCTGACTGCTAACTTAACGGAATCAGCGGGAGATCCTTCCACTGCATAGCCGTAATAATTTTTATCAATAAGGTTTTTTCTTACACGTATCGGACTTGAAACAGTAATAGCATGTCCGACTGCGCTTTGCTGAGTATGAGGAGCGACAACTATAACCTCTGCAAATTTTCTTATCTCTCTCCATAATGCTTTTATCCCATCAGACTCAATTCCGTCATCGTTGGAAATTAAAATTGTTGGTTTATTCATTTAATGATTTTAATTATTTTATATAGATTTGAGCTGTTCCAGCTTTTCCCATATCAAATCTTTTAATTCCTCCAGATTTTCTCCTGAAACAGATGATATCAAAATTTTGGGCTCTTTCATTTTTAGCTTTTCAAGTTTCCTTCTTAACTCCTCAGTTATTGCATCGATCTTTGTAAAACAAATTATTCTGGGTTTATCAAGCAAATCCGCTTCGTAAGTTTTCAGTTCCTTAAGAAGAATTTCGTAATCTCTGAGTATTTCCTTTTTTGTTTTTTTATTTTCTAAATTAACAGAATCTATCATGAATAATAGAATTCTTGTTCTTTCAATGTGTTTTAGAAATTGTATTCCAAGACCTTTCCCGCTGGACGCGCCTTCTATTATCCCGGGAATATCTGCAACAACAAATGAATCATATTCCTTGTATCTTACAATACCAAGATTAGGAGCCAGAGTTGTAAATGCATAATTTGCAATTTTGGGTTTTGCTGCGGAAATTTTTGAAATTAAAGTTGACTTACCTGCATTAGGAAAACCTACAAGCCCGATATCTGCAATCAGCTTCAGTTCAATTTCCAGTGTAAGTTCCTGAGCCGGTTCACCGGGCTGAGCTGTTCTTGGTGCCTGATTAGTGGAATTCTTAAAATGATTATTTCCTTTACCACCGCGTCCGCCTTTGAGAATAACTTTTTCTTCGCCGTCCTTTATAACTTCTGCGATGATCTCTCCAGTTTCAAAATTTTTAACAATACTTCCGCATGGCACCAGTATAACCGCATCTTCTCCGTTCTTACCCGTTTTCAAACCGCCCATTCCCGGCATTCCCTTGCCTGCTTTGTAATGCGCTTTGTATCTGAAGTCAATAAGAGTTGATAAATGAGATGTGGCTTTTATTATCAGATCTCCTCCCTTGCCGCCGTCTCCTCCGTTAGGTCCGCCTTTTGGGACATACTTTTCCCGTCTGAAACTGACACATCCGTTTCCTCCAGCGCCTGACATAGCGAATATTTTTGCATGATCTAAAAACAAATTTTACTCCAGTCTTTTAAAGTATTCATTTAAGACATTTACAAATGATATTACATCTTTATTGTAAATATCAACATTATTGATTTTAAAAACTTCTTTCAGATGTTTTGACGCATCTTTCCAGTTTGAATATAATTCCAGTTTATCAAAGGATTTTTTCTTTTTAATTAAATCTGCCTGATAAATTTTATTTATAATTTTTTCGGTCTGATTTTCATCGAATAATCTCCGGATGCCGGAAGCCGACTCATCCTGAATTCCCTCCTGAATAATTTTATTGGATGAATTCTTTACTTCAGATTTTGATAACTTTTGGGAAGTTTCAGAAGTTTTCTTCTCTAGTTCTTTATTGGTAATGACTATTTTATCTTTATCAATATTCTTTTTTACAGATTCAGCCGGGAGGCTTGGCGGAGCTATTACAATTTCAGATGTTTCCTTTTCAATATAATTAAATTTATCTGTAAGTATTTTTATAATATCCTTTAAATTTATTAAAGATTCTTCCGGCACAGTCCTGATCTTACTGAATTTTTTTTCTAACTCGAAATATGATTTATCTTCCAGAAAAATTTTAATAAATGAATATGGTATCTCCGATTCAAGATTGATCCTAGACTCGGCTTCGTATTTCAATAAAAAGATCTGCAGGAAAAAATTTTTTATTTTAAGATTTGAAATTTCATTGGTCAGTTTTTCCAGAATTGCTTTATTTGTTTCGTCAATTATATTCTGAATTTCATAACGGGTTACAAATATTGGCACGTTTTCCTCAATATAACCTTTAACTGAATCCGAATAAAATTTATAAAAAGGAAAATAGTTCAGTTTATTCAGAACATCCTTTGGAGGGCGGGATTCAAAATTATTGAATAGAAATGTCAGCAAAGTCCATTTTGGACGTATGGTAAAATTAAAATACAGTTTGTTTGATTTGGAAATAATATCCTTTAATTCATCTGTACTTTTAAAACTGTCATAATCATTTATAAGAAAATTCTTTGTAAAATCAGATAAATTGCTTTTAAGAATACTTTCTTTTGTTATGTCAGCTAAATTATTTACAATCTCATTTTCAGAATCAATTTTTCCGTTTACGAATTTTTCAAACATACATTTGTATTGCTTATGAATTAATTTTGTAATTTAGCTTAATCAGCCTTTTAATAAAATGAAGTTAATAGCAGTCAGATGATATGCCAGTTTAAAATAATTTGTCAAGTTTTTCTCTTATAAGCTTTTCACCTTTTGCAAAATCAACATTCTCATAAAGGATATTCCCTTCTGTGAGTTCATCCAGAATTTCGTTTTGAATCCTGCCTCTTTTCAGCGCTACTGAATACGGAATTCTGAGAAAAGTCACCATTGTATATTTAGGAATAAAAGTATCGGGGAATTTTTTAAACAAATCAGTTTCTATCTTTTTTTTAAGAAGAAATCTTTTATCAGAAACCAGGTCACGCATTTCAATAAAATTTTCCTGAGCAAGATCCGCTATTGCATCAGTATTTATTTTCCTCAGTGTCTGATATTTTCCGAAAATTTCTCTCCAGTTATATTCTCCGTTTTCAGGAACTGTCTTTTCCTGAGATTCTATACATTCATTCAGATAAGTGCAGTCTTCAAAGGCAGCATTCATTCCCTGTCCGAAGAACGGAACAATTGCATGAGCTGCGTCACCAAGTAACGCAACTTTATCTTCCATTATCCAGGGATAGCATTTTACTGTCATAAGTGTTCCCGTCGGATTATTAAAATAATCATCAGCAATTGTTGGTATCAGCGACACTGCGTCCGAAAACTGTTTATTGAAAAAATCAATTACTTTTTCCCTGGAATCCAGGAACTCAAAGCTGTTCTCACCGCCAAGTGAAATATCATAAGCCATAAACAAAGTGCAGGTATAGCTTCCGTCAAGATTCGGCAGAGCAATCAGCATAAAAGATCCTCTCGGCCAGATATGAAGAGCATTTTTTTCCATTTGAAAATTTCCGCTTTCTCCTGCAGGAATTATCAGTTCCTTATAACCGTAATTTTCATATTCCTGTGAAAAATTAAATCTAGGTATCTTCTGCATTTCCATTCTCACGGCTGAAGTCGCACCGTCAGTTGCAATTACAGCATCAGATTTTATGATCGTTGTATTTTTTGTTACTTCATTATATAAACATGTCTGAGGTTTATGAAAATCTATTCCGCTGCATCTGTCATTAAAATGAAATTTTACATTTTCATTTTTTTCTGCAAGATTCATCAGCAGAATGTTAAGCTCTGCTCTTGACACTGCGTTAATGTATTCGGTATCGTCCTTACCGTATCTCTGAAATGACAATTCTCCAGCTAAGGAATGGATCATTCTCCCGTACATTGGAATTGCGATCTTTTTTATGTCATCATAAAGCCCGACTTCTTTTAAAGCATGAATGCCCCGGGTTGAAAGCGCAAGATTAATTGATTTACCTGCAACAATGTTTGATTTCCGCATGTCAGGTCTTCGTTCATATATATTAACTTCAAAACCTTTTTTTGCAAGGTAAACTGAAAGCAGTGAACCGGCAAGTCCGGCACCTATAATTGTTATTTTATTATTTTTCATGTTTTAAAATGCTTTATTAAAGTTAAAGAATTAAAAACTTATTTTGTGTCACAATAATTTATTTTTCATAATTTCCGAACAAAATTAAAAACATCTTCAAAAGTATTATATAAAGGAACGGGAGCTGCCCTTATAACATCAGGCTCACGCCAGTCACACATAACTCCGTCTTTCAACAGTTTTTTGTACAGTTCTTTTCCGTTCTTATTTATTCTCAGTGAAAGCTGACAACCTCTTTCATTTCTATTCTCAGGTGTGATGATCTTTACATTATCCTTTTTGTTTTCTCTGATCAAAAATTCCAGATAACCAGTTAACATTTCACTCTTTTGTCTTAATGAATTCAAACCTGCTTCATCAAAAATGTCAAGTGACGCTCTCAGTGAGGCAAGCTGAAGAATAGGCGGATTGCTGATCTGCCAGCTTTCCACAGTCGGAATGGAAATGTAATTGTGATCCATTAAAAATCTTGTTTCCTTATCATGTCCCCACCAACCGAGAAATTTTGGAAGATCAGAATTTTTTAAATGTTTTTCGTGAACAAATGCTCCGCCGATAGTTCCCGGTCCTCCGTTCATATATTTATAATTACACCAGACAGCAAAATCAACATTCCAGTCGTGAAGTTTTAAAATTAAATTTCCGGTTGCATGTGCAAGATCAAATCCGACAAGACAACCTTTCTTATGTCCGGCTTGTGTAATTTTTTCCATCTCAAATGCCTGTCCGGTATAATAATTCACACCTGCGAACCATATCAAAGCTATAGAATCACCTTCTTTTTCTATTAAAGCTTCAATTTCATCTGTCCGGATTGTATCTTCTCCTTCACGGGGTTTCATTTCGATCAGTGAAGTTTCAACATCGAAACCGTGAAATCTGATCTGTGACTGAACAGCATAATGATCTGAAGGAAATGAATTTGCTTCAATCAATATTTTATGACGTGTCTTTGTCGGTTTGTAAAATGAAACAAACAGTAAATGTAAGTTGACAGTAAGCGTATTCATGTTCACAACTTCTTCGGGTTTAGCGCCGGCAATTTTTGCAGTTTGCTCAGTCAGGAATTCATGATAAGGAAGCCACGGATTTTTTGCCTGAGTATGGCCTTCGACGCCAAATGTTTCCCAGTCTTTAAGTTCTTGCTCGACGTAAGCTCTGACTGACTTCGGCTGCAGTCCGAGAGAATTTCCCGCAAGATAAATTACGTCTTTGTTATTTTTATCCTTCGGGATTAAAAATTTTTCGCGGAAATTTTTCAAAGGATCTGAATTATCCATTTCAAATGCGAAGGAATGTTCCGGTTTGAATTCTATCAAAGGTTATAATTAGTTTAAAAATATTTAATAATTTAAAATTACTTTTAAAAACAGTTTTTCATTAAAAAATTTCAAGCTCAAACTACTCTATAAATTAAAACCCTGCTCGGCGCAGCATCAGCTATAAAATCAGGAATCTGAATATTTAAAATAAATTTCCCGTCTGCAATTTCATCTGGCACATAAACCATTTCCGTAATTGTTTTCATTGAATGTTCAGATAAACTTACTTCATGACTTTCAAACGGAACATTCCAGAAAATATGATGCGCAGTAAGTTTTCCTTCATCAAAAGTTCTGTCAACAGAAGGAATGTCTATAAGCAAATGCTTTACATTTAAACTGACAATAAATTCCATCGCCTCTATAGAAAAGAAAGGCGGATATTTTTTCATATAATCCATGGATTTTTTAGAATCATTGTTTGGCAAAGTTCTTATGATCAGCGCATCCGTAAAACCCGCATCTGAAGATTTTAATTTTTCATTTAATACTTTTTTTGTAATTATAAAATCATCAATATTTTTTTCCGGTATATAATTATCATTTGTCTTAGAAGATTTTTCCGGTGAAACGGTAATAAGAGTTGCCGGAATAAATGAATCTTTTAAAATGTTATTGACGGAAATTCTTTCAAGAGATATATGCCCGACGCATTCAGTATGAGTTCCGTTACAATGCGGGACAATTTTGTATTCTTCGAAATTACATCCTCCCCCTCTTCTTGTATCTCCGATGAAATCACCCGTTTCATAAGCTTTTGCTGAAGCCTTGTCAACATTATAAGTGTTCGGCTGTTCACCGTTAAAAATTACCGGTATGGAAATCTGCAAAGGATCAGAAGAATCAAAGAAGAATTCTTTATTATTTATTTCAATTTTTAATTTCAAATGATATAAATATTGTTAAGTGCGATAATTGACATAAAATAGGAATTGAAAGTTTGCATCAATCTGTTATTTTGTTTGAAAAAATTTATGTGCAGACAATTCATTACAGCCGGCAAACTTTCTAATTTAAGGAAATTACTAAAATCCGTTTACAATGAGGATATAAAAATTAAGTTACTTGATGAAATTGATAAAGATGAGGAAAATATTGAGGAAGAGATTGAAAGGGAAATAGAAGAGATCAGGAGAAAAGAAGAAGATGATTCATTTCAGGATGCAATTCTGACTCACAGAATCCCGCTGATAGCTTATAACGGCGGTGAATTGATTCTGACAGAAATGAAATGGGGAATACAATTCGATCCTGAAAAGAAAACACCGCTGATATTCAATTCCAGAGATGATACGATAAGCACAAAACCTTTCTGGAAAAAATTATTTGACAGAAACAGAATACTTATTCCGATGACAGGATTTTATGAATGGAAGGATGTGGGAAAAAAGAAAAAGCTGAAAATTAAAATTAATCTTAAAAACAGGAAAATATTTTTTGTGCCTGGATTATACTGGAGAAACAAGAATGGAATAAATGAGTTCTCACTTGTTACAACATCTCCAAGTAAATTCCTTCAGGAAATTCACAACAGAATGCCAGTAATACTGGATGATAAAATTGTAATGAATTACTTTACGGATTCATTGGAAGAGAATCTTGAAAAACTGAAACCTTCAGGAGAGGAAATCAAATTTGAAGAAATGAACAATTAAAATTACAATTTTAAATTTCTGAGTTTTGGAAAGTAAATTGCAACAAACAAAACAATCAATATTGTCATAGTTCCGCCGAAAATTACGGAAGGAACTGTCCCGAGAAATTTTGCAGCAACACCGGATTCAAATGCTCCGATCTCATTTGATGAACCTATGAATATGCTGTTAACTGCAGAAACTCTTCCTTTCATATTGTCTGGAGTTAATAACTGAATAATTGTACCGCGGATCACAACGCTCACACTGTCAAACGCCCCGCTTAATACAAGAATGAACATTGATAAATAAAAGTTTTTAGAAAGTCCGAAAATTATAATACATATCCCGAAACCGAAAACACTTATAATTAAATTTTTCCCTGCATTTCCCGTAAAAGGTCTGCGGGTCATAAAAACAGCCATAATTACTGCGCCTATTGACGGTGCAGCTCTTAAAGCACCAAGACCTTCAGGTCCGACGAATAATATTTCACCTGCAAATATAGGCAGCAATGCAACAGCTCCGCCGAATAAAACAGCAAAAAGATCAAGTGAAATTGCGCCGAGAACTATTTTCCTTTCAAAAACAAATTTCAATCCTGCAGTAAGTTTTTCTTTCAGTGACTGAATTCCGATTATTTCAGGAATCGGTTTCTTTTTTATGGGAAGAATTAAAACAATTGCAATAATAAAAAATGTAACCACGAGTGTAAAAGTATTTGTAACTCCTGTCATTCCGTATAATAATCCCCCGATTGCCGGACCGGTAACTGCGCCTGTCTGCCAGGAAGTAGTATTCCACGTAATTGCATTCGGCAGAATATCTTTAGGCACAAGCTGCGATACAAAAGCAAAAAAGGATGGAGCGGAAAAACCTCTGGCAATTCCGCTGAGAAAAATAACAGAATATATCAGAAACAGTTTGTTGGAAGTTAAAACCTGAATGGAATCCGATGTTATAATCAGCAACATCACTGAACAGAAAGTCATTAAAATCACTGAATACAAAACAATTTTTTTTCTGCTGCTAATGTCTGTAAGATGTCCTGCAAAGAGTAATACTGATATAGAGGGAATTGCTTCTGCCAGTCCTATCAATCCAAGTGATAAAGGGTCTTTTGTGATTTCATAGATCTGCCATCCGACAATAACAGCCTGCATTTGTGAAGCAATGGTAATGCATAATCTTGCAATTGTAAAATTTCTGAATTCCCAGAATCTCAGGGCTGAATACGGATCCGGTTTTTCGGTAAGTAGTGAAGAATTTTCCAAAAAAATTTATTAATTACTTGCAATCTGCTTTATTATGAAAGATTTTTCAAGTTTGTATTTTGTCGCTTTTTTAATTTTACGAAATTTACTTTCAAAAATCTCACCTGTCCAAAACAAAGTAAAAGATTGAAATGAAGTATAAATGTTTTGGATGGCAATGGACAGAAATCTATATTTTTCATTTCAATTTGAATTTCAAATCTGATAATATTTTCCAATCTTACAGAGATAAAAATATTTTATTAATACAAAAAAACTCAATATGTCAAAAAAATATGTATACTATTTCGGCAACGGAAAAGCCGAAGGAAAAGCTGAAATGAAATCACTTCTTGGCGGAAAAGGCGCAAACCTTGCAGAGATGACCAATATAAAACTTCCTGTTCCTCCCGGATTTACAATTACTACAGAAGCATGTAATTATTACTTTGCAAATAAAAAGAAATACCCCGCTGAATTAAAGAAACAGGTAGAGGATTGCTTAAAAAAAGTTGAAAAAGATATGGGATGCGGATTTGGTGATAATAAAAATCCGTTGCTTCTCAGTATCCGCTCCGGAGCACGGGCATCAATGCCCGGAATGATGGACACGGTTCTGAACTTGGGATTGAACGAAGATTCCGTGCAAGGTCTGATAAAGAAAACAGGAAATGAGAAATTTGTATATGATTCATACAGAAGATTTGTACAGATGTACGGCGATGTGGTAATGGATTTAAAACCTACAGATGTTCATCAGATGGATCCGTTCGAAGAAATTATAGGAAGGAAAAAAAGAGAGAGAAAAATTTCTAATGATAATGAGTTTACAGTCAATGATTTAAAGGAACTGGTAAGTGAATTTAAAGCAGCAATTAAAAAAGAGACCGGGAAAAACTTTCCGGATGATCCGATGGTTCAGCTTTGGGGAGCAATAGGCGCAGTTTTCAGTTCATGGATGAATGACAGAGCGTGTGTTTACAGAAAACTGAATAACATTCCTTCTGAATGGGGAACTGCTGTCAATATACAGTCAATGGTATTCGGTAATCTCGGAGATACATCAGGAACAGGAGTTGCATTCACAAGAAATCCTTCCAACGGAGATGATGAATTTTATGGTGAATATCTCATGAATGCTCAGGGTGAAGATGTTGTTGCAGGAATAAGAACACCTCTCCCAATTTCCGAACTAAAAAAAGCAAAACCAAAAATTTATAAACAACTGGAAGAAGTCAGAAAAAAACTTGAGAAGCATTATCATGATATGCTGGATGTTGAATTTACAATTCAGGAAGAAAAGCTTTTTATGCTTCAATGCAGAGCGGGAAAGCGAACCGGATATGCCTCGGTAAAAATTGCTGTTGATATGGTAAAGGAGAAACTGATAAATGAAAAGGAAGCTGTCATGAGAGTAGATCCTGAACAGCTTAATCAACTGCTCAGACCTATATTCAGCACGAAAGAAAAGGAAGAGGCAATAAGAGACGGGAGATTATTATCAAAAGGTCTGAATGCAGGACCGGGAGCCGCATGCGGAAAAGTTTATTTTAATTCATTTGATGCAGTAAATGCAAATGCCCGCGGTGAAAAAGTTATACTTGTCAGAATTGAAACTTCTCCTGAAGATATAAGAGGAATGAATGCATCAGAAGGAATTCTGACATCTCGCGGCGGAATGACATCTCATGCGGCACTTGTCGCAAGACAGATGGGTAAAGTTTGTGTCGCAGGCTGCGGTGAACTTGATATTGATTATTTGCTTAAAACCGTAAAGGTTAAAGGAAAACCTCATCTGATTCATGAGGGCGATTTCCTATCAATAGACGGTTCGACCGGTGAAGTAATTGTAGGAAAGCTTCAGGCAAGACCGTCAGAGATTCTGCAGGTATTGATTGACAAAACCATGAAACCAAAGGATTCCAAACCATATTATTATTATTCGACATTTATGAAATGGGTTGATAAATTCAGAAGACTGGGAATCAGAACAAATGCAGACCAGCCGGATCAGTGTGAAAATGCAATTGCTTTCGGAGCTGAAGGAATCGGACTTTGCAGAACAGAGCATATGTTTTTCGGAGGGGACAGAATTGATGCTGTGAGGGAAATGATCCTTGCATACAGCACAGATGGAAGGAAAAAAGCTCTGGATAAAATTCTGCCATATCTGAGAAAAGACTTTACTGAAATTTTCAGAGTAATGAAAGGATTACCGGTTACTATAAGAACACTTGATCCTCCTTTACATGAATTTCTTCCGCATACTGAAAATGAAATAACAAAGCTTGCTGAGCTAATAGGAACAACAGTTGCTGAAATAAAATATAAACTCGATGCATTAAAAGAATTCAATCCAATGCTCGGACACAGAGGATGCAGGCTGGGAATATCGTATCCGGAAATTACAGAGATGCAGGCAAGAGCGATATTTGAAGCTGCTGCTGTTGTTTTAAAAGAAGGAAAGAAAGTTTATCCGGAGATTATGATCCCTCTGATCGGTAATGAAAGAGAATTCGTTGAACAGGAATCTATAATCAGAAAAGTTGCGGCTGAAGTTATGAAAGAGAAAAAGATAAAATTTAAATATAAAGTTGGTACAATGATTGAAATTCCAAGAGCTGCTCTTGTAGCTGATAAAATAGCTAAGCATGCGGAATTTTTCTCATTCGGTACAAATGATCTGACGCAAATGACATTCGGAATTTCAAGAGATGATGCAGGTTCGTTCCTTCCGGATTACAGAGAACTGGAAATAATGAAAAGAGATCCGTTTGAGTCCATAGATACAGAAGGAGTAGGTATGCTTATGAAACTTGCTGTAGATAAAGGCAGGGAAGTAAGACCTGATATAAAACTCGGCATCTGTGGAGAACACGGTGGAGAACCGGATTCGATAAAATTCTGTGAAGAACTTGGACTGGAGTACGTAAGCTGTTCACCATTCAGAGTTCCTGTTGCAAGACTGGCAGCTGCTAGAGCGAGTATTGGTTCAGTTAATAAATAGTGATTCTGCAATCAATTGAGATATTATTTAATTCTTTTTTCAAATTTGCCATTCGGTTCAGTCTAAAGATCTGAACCGAATTTTTTTAAAACATATTTTAAAAAATTCATGGTTCCAGTAAGCATTTACGACTTCGAATCACTTGCAAAAGAAAACCTTTCTCAAACTGCTATCGATTATTACTCAAGCGGTGCAAATGAAGAAATTACTTTAAGAGAAAATTGTGAAGCGTTTAAAAAGATCTTTCTGAAATACAGAGTTCTTGTTGACGTCAGTAAAAGAGATCTTTCCACTGAGGTTCTCGGACAAAATATTTCAATGCCTCTTATGATTGCTCCGACTGCTTTTCATAAAATGGCGAACGATGAAGGAGAAGTAGCTGTCGCAAAAGCTGCAGCAAAAGCAGGGACAATAATGATCATGAGTACTCTTTCAAATTCATCCGTGGAAGAAGTTACAAGTGCAGCAGATGGAAATATATGGTTTCAGCTTTATGTTTTTAAAGACAGAGAAATTACAAGAAATTTGATTAAACGTGTCGAGAAAGCAGGCTGCAAAGCATTGGTTTTAACAGTTGATGCTCCTTTGCTTGGATTAAGGGAAAGAGATGTGAGAAACAAATTTAATTTGCCTGAAGGATTTACAGTGAAAAATTTAGAGCCGTTTTACAAAGAAAAACTTTCAATTAAACATGATTCTGGAATTGCAGGATATTTTTCAGAGAATTTAGATCCGTCACTTTCCTGGAAAGATATTGATTGGTTAAGATCAGTTACAAACTTACCGATTATAATAAAAGGAATTGGCTGCAAAGAAGATGCATTGCTGGCAGTTAAAAATGGTGCAGACGGCATCGTTGTTTCCAATCACGGCGGAAGACAACTTGATACATGCCGGGCAACTATAAATGTTTTGCCTGAAGTGGCAGATGCTGTTTATGGTAAAATTGAAATATTTATGGATGGAGGAGTCCGAAGAGGTACTGATATTATTAAAGCAAATGCACTTGGAGCAAAAGCAGTGCTGATTGGAAGACCTGTTATCTGGGGACTTACATTCGATGGGGAAAAAGGTGTTAGTTCTGTTCTGGAAATTTTCAGAAATGAATTTGACCTTGCTATGGCGCTATGTGGATGTGATTCAATTAAAAAAATAACAAAGGATTTGATAGTATAAGCGTGATTTTCAGATTTTAAAAAGCATACTTCAATCCGAAAGTTAATAGATTATCTGCTCTTTTCCTGCCTACAGAAACCGTATTATCAAAAGTATAAAGATAATAGCTGTTAACAGAAAAACCACTTACAACCGGAACAGACAGAGTAAGTTCTAACCTCTGATTATTATTTGCAAAATTTTCAACGTCCGGTTGATAATATCCGACAGCATTTATGTTAAGATGTTTCTCAAACAATTCCTGATTCGTTTTTAATCTGAATGAAAATCTCAGGCTGCGGTCATTGTAATTTCTGGGATCTTTAACGAGATCAGTATTGTCAACTATCAGTGCAAGAGATGCTGAAGTTTTGTTTTTTGATTTTGGCATAAAAATCCATTTTACGCCTGCTCCTGTTTGAAAACGCAGATCTATACCTTTGGAATAATCGTACTCAATTGACTGGAGAAAATAGTAAGAAATTTTTTGATCATATAAAAAATCAGCTCTTATTACAGATGTTAAAGTATTATTATCCTTCACTCCGTTCTTAATTCCGTAAAAATATGAAGTTGAAAAATCAGTTTCAAGAATTCCATCAACTCTTTTAAACTCACCTTTTCCAAGAATTGTAATTTTATTTGTATTTCCGCTTTGAAACAAACCATTCAGAGAAACTGATCCTGTCCAGATATTATCATATTTGCTGAGACTATCTACTCTGTTTTGCTGTGAGAAAAGCGGCTTAATGAAAATGGTTAACAACAAAAAGGTCAAAACATGTACATTCATATTCTCATAAATAGATTGGTTAAAGTTCTGAGAATATAATTCTACTTTACAAATTTAGAAATTCATTTAGGTTAAATTATAAATCCTGCCGGGGAAAATACCGGCAGGATTTAGGAGGCTTGCTGATTTGCAAAAAACTAATTTTTATAGTTTAGGTTATAAAAAAATACTATTCCGGAATAGTCAGTGCTTGTCCAGAGGTTCAGGGAATTTAATCTTGCAATTACATTTTCATTTAAATTTTCATTCAAACCTTTTATATCACTAAAAAATATTTTACCGTTCTTGTTTACAGTAGTCGTAATAATTACATCTCCTGAAAGATCTCTTGTTTCATACTTAATGCAGGGATTCTTTAAAATTTCTTTGATTTCCTGAATTATCTGAGTATTTAACTCAGCTGATTTTGCCCCTGTTCCGGGATCTGATATTGCTTTTTCTGTATTGAACAGAAATATGAAAGCAAATAATGCTGCTGATAAAAAAGTAAGGTTCTTCATTTTTTTTCTCCTTTGAAATTAAATTTGGAAAATAAATTAACTGAATATTAATTCGTAATTTAAAAGGAAAAGTTTCATATGAATGCTTATTCTTTTGAAAGTTCTGATTTTCTAATTACTTTTAAAGGATAGGAGTAAATTAAACCAGAATAACTGCCATTTTGAGGAATGTTCTTTGCTGAATTCATATCAAAAGTATTTATTTCGAGATAAATTTTATTATTCTGAAGTTTATATTGAGAAGTAATTAAAACTCCATTTTCAGAATATGTATTGTAAAAAGTATTAAAATCAAAACAGTAAATATCAATCTGAGCAGAACTGTCTTTTTCAAGCATGAAAAGCCCACTTTGAAAATCAATTTCACTTAAAATATAACTTATCACTTCCTTGCTTTCTCCGGTCCCGGAGATAATTTCCCATTTCCAGACTCTTGAAGAATCAGTTTCTGAAATTTTTAATTCAATTGGAATGGTTTGACTATTCCCGCCTGGATAACTCATAATAACAGATCCCTTCCAGTCACCGAGCCAGTTTCCCAAAATCCTGTAAGGTTTTCCGCTCTGTGAATAAGAAATGTTTTGCATTAAGGATAAAGTAAAGAAGACAATTAATAATTTTTTCATTTAAGATTTAGATTTAAATTTTATTAAATTTCTTTTCCAGCCGCTGAATTTAGTTCGTCTTACAGGTGTGCCTTCAAAAGTTATATTGAATTCAGCCTCATTCATTTTCATGAGTTCATCAATATTTTTATTTAAAATTTCCTTCTTGGGATAGAAGTTTATGTCATTTGTAAAAAATTTATTATCGTTGAAAGGACAAACATCCTGACAAATATCACATCCGAAGATCCATCCGTTAAGATCAATTTCAGAGGGAATTTCATTTCTGTTTTCTATAGTCTGATAAGAAATACAGAGATTCGCATCAAGTTTGTATTCATCATAAATTGCTCCGGTCGGACAGGCATCAATACAGAGTCTGCAGCTTTTGCAGAGATCTTCTGCGGGTTTATCAAATTCCAGTTCGATGTTGATCAAAATTTCCGCGAGAAAAAAAAAGCTACCTGTTTCAGAATTAATCACATTTGTGTTCTTTCCCATCCAGCCGATACCTGATCTGACAGCCCATGCTTTATCCATCATCGGTCCGTCATCAACATATACTCTTGTCTGAATATTATCAGATAGCGCTTCAATTTCTTTACATAAGATTTTTAATTTCTTCTTTATAATTTTATGATAATCCCTTTCACCCCATGCATATCGTGAGATCTTTGGAATGTTTCTGTTTTCAGAATGTGCAACCGGTGTGTCGTATAAATAGGCGAGTGAGATAACAGATATAACATCTTCCATTATATTAGAAGGATCTGTTCTTCGTTCAAAATTATTTGCCATCCAGTTCATATCAGCATTGCGTTTTTCATCAAGCCAATCTTTCAAAAACGCAGACTCTCTTTTTAATTCTTCCGCTTTAGCAAAACCAACTTTTATAAATCCTGCTTCAAAACATTTTCTTTTAATCAACTCACTTATTTTGTTTTCCATAAGTAAAAGCTAAAAATTAAAATCAAAACGTTTCACGGAAGGTTTCTTTACATAAACATATTCGTCTATTACTTTAACTTCAAATGTTCTCAGTTTACAGCCCATTTTTGTCGGCTGTTCGCCGGTTGCAAGGTGAAACTGAAATCCGTGAACCGGACAAGCGACATACATTTCTTCAATATATCCGTCATACATTTGCGATGTGTGATTATGCGGACAAATATTATCTACTGCGTAAACAATACCATCAACTTTAAATAAAGCTATTTCATTTTCATCATCCAGTTGAAACGGCTTCCCTTTGCGGTTATAAACTTCAGAAACTTTGCAAATTTTTATATACTCTTCTTCCATAACAGTAAAATAAAAAACTTCTTATCAAAATTAACTGATAAGAAGTTTTTATTTTAAACTAAATTAAATTGAATTTACTTGATCTCAAATACCCTGTCCAACCTGGCGATCTTCATCAGATCTCTCACTCCGGCATTCACATTCATAATAATAAGTTTCTTATTCTTTTCTCTCTCCAGTCTTTCTGAAAGCAGAAGAACAGACAACCCTGAACTATCGCACTTTGTGACATCCTTCAGATCAATTATGAATTGATTGTCTATTTCCTTTTGTAAAAAGATAAGCTCAGCTTTCAGAGCAGCAGTTATGGAATGATCAAGAGATTTTGATTCAAGTTTGAATATTGTTTTATCTGTCTGTTTATCGATTTCGAATTTCATTATGCGTTTTCGTTTGGTTTTACAGGTTCTTTTGGCTTTGGAGCTTCTTTTGGAAGTAAAACTTTTCTGCTTAATTTTAATTTTCCCGAATCATCAATTCCCATTAATTTCACCTGTATCGCCTGACCGAATTTCAAAACATCTTCCACTTTCAAAACTCTCTTATTGTCAATCTCAGAAATATGAAGCAGTCCCTCTTTACCCGGTAAAATTTCTACAAACGCTCCGAAGTCTTTAATGCCTTTCACAGTTCCGTCATAGATCTTTCCGATCTCCGGAACTTCTGTCAGTCCGCCGATCATCTTTCTTGCGATCTCAGCCTGTGTTTTATCAACTGCCGCAATTGTAACTTTACCTTCATCATCGATATCGATCGAAGCTCCGCTTTCTGCAATAATGTGCCTGATAGTTTTTCCGCCCGGTCCGATCACAGCTCCGATCATATCTTTCGGAACCATCATTGAATAAAGATGCGGTGCAAAACTTGAAATAGAATCTCTGGAAACACTCATTGTCTTTTCCATTTCTCCGAGAATGTGTAAACGTCCTTCCTTTGCCTGTGCCAGTGCTTTTTCCATAATCTCAAAAGAAATTCCGCGGATCTTTATGTCCATCTGAATTGCTGTGATTCCTTCCTTACTTCCTGCAACTTTAAAATCCATATCTCCGAAATGATCTTCATCGCCGAGTATGTCGGAAAGTATTGCAACTTTATCGGATTCTTTTATAAGTCCCATTGCAATTCCTGCAATCGGCTTTTTTAATTTAACTCCGGCATCCATTAACGCTAAAGAACCGGCGCAGACTGTTGCCATTGAAGATGAACCGTTTGATTCAAGTATATCTGAAACTATTCTGATCGTGTAAGGAAAATCTTCTTCACTCGGAAGTAAATTTTTCAATGATCTTTCTGCTAGATTTCCGTGACCGATCTCTCTTCTTCCCGGTCCGGGTCTTCCGCCAACTTCTCCTGTACTGAACGGAGGAAAATTATAGTGTAATATAAATCTTTTGTAACTTAACTCTTTCAATCCTTCTATCATCTGCTCATCACGTTTTGTACCGAGCGTTACTGTAGATAAACTTTGTGTCTGTCCTCTTGTGAATAAAGCTGAGCCATGTGTTCGCGGCAATACGCCTACTTCACTTGCAATGGCGCGGATGTCCTTCGTTCCTCTTCCGTCTAATCTTTTGCTTTCATCAAGTATCATGGAGCGCATTACATCATATTGTATATCATGAATTATGCTTCCTATCTTTTTTTCACTGTCAGGATATTTTTCTGAAAGAGCAGTAATTGCTTTGTCAAAAATTTCTCTGTTCTTTAATTTTCTGTCTTCCTTTGATAAAACTGTTGCTGTTACAGTCTTAATATCAGCTTCACAAATATTTTTTACATCAGCTCTCATTTCAGAAAGATCTTCTTTTGCAAATAAAGCTCTTTTTGGTTTACCGGCTTCTTTTGCGAATTCTTTCTGGAAAGCACAAAGTTCTGCAATATGCTTGTGTCCGAATTTGATCGCTTCCAGAAATTCCTCTTCAGAAATTTCACTTGCTTCACCTTCTACCATCATGATCGAGTCAGATGTTCCTGCAACGCTGATATCATAATCACCTTCTTCAAGCTGCTTATGAGTAGGGTTAATAACAAGTTCTCCGTTAATTCTTGTAACACGAACTTCAGAGATCGGCTCTTCAAAAGGAATATCCGAAATTAATAATGCTGCTGATGCG
>DAIPYE010000035.1:0-9160 GCA_036782915.1 Bacteroidota bacterium
GACGGCGCAGGTATAAAAAGCGCGACTATTGAAGTGAAAGGCGAGTATGCTTACGGATATCTGAAAGCTGAAAACGGTGTTCACAGACTTGTGAGGATCTCTCCTTTTGATGCAAACAAAAAACGGCATACTTCTTTTGCGGCTGTATATGTAAGTCCCGTTCTTGATGATAATATTGAAATTGAAATAAATCCTGCTGATATAAGAGTAGATACATTCAGGGCAGGCGGAGCAGGCGGACAGAATGTTAACAAGGTTGAGACTGCAATCAGAATTACTCATATGCCATCAGGAATTGTCGTTCAGTGTCAGAATGAAAGATCACAGAATCAGAATAAGCTGAATGCAATGAAGATGCTGAAATCAAAATTGTATATGATCGAAAAGGAAAAAGAACTTGCACGTCTTCAGACAATTGAAACTTCAAAGAAGAAAATTGAATGGGGAAGTCAGATAAGAAGTTATGTTTTCCATCCGTATAATATGGTAAAGGATCACAGGACCGATCATGAAACAAGCGACACACAAGGAGTAATGAACGGTGAACTGGAAGAATTTATTAAAGCCTTTTTGCTGAATTAAACTTTTTTAATAAGTATTGAACTATAAATTTTTTATTGCCAGAAGATATTTATTTTCACGAAGTGATTCCAAATTCATTTCTTTTATAACATACATTTCAATACTCGGAGTAATGCTTGGAGTAGCAGCGCTTATAATAACAACTTCAATATTGAACGGTTTTGAAAAGGAAATTCGCGAAAAAGTAGCCGGGCTTGTATCACACATTCAGATTAATTCTTTCCTGCCTGAAGGTTTGACGGATTATAAAGATGCAATAAAAACAATTAATGACAGTATTAAAGGGGTTACAGGGATTTCCCCGATCGTTCAGAAAGAAGCTGTAATAAGAATGAAATCAAATGTAGAAGGAATTATTCTCAAGGGAATAGTTCCGGAAACGGATCTTTCTGCCACGAGAAATAAAATTATAAACGGCGAGTTTAATCTCACACCAGTAGATTCTGTATTTTCAAAAATTCTTATCGGAGATAAATTAGCAAAAAAATTAAATATTGAAACAGGGAATAAGTTAATTGTTTTTGGATTGAACGGCATTCCAACTCCAATGAATCCTCCGAAAATAAAGCAATTTATAGTGGCAGGAATTTATGAAACCGGGTTAAAAGATTATGATGATGTAATAGTTTACACGGATTTAAAAACTGCGCAAAGCCTTTTTAATTACGGAGAAAATATTACCGGCATTGAGTTAAATCTGAATGATATTAATAAAGTTGAGGATGCTGTTCTGAAAATTAAAAAAGATATTGGTTATCCGTATTTTCCAAAATCACTTTTCAAAATATTTAAGCCTCTGTTTACTTGGGTAGAGCTTCAGAAAGCTCCAACACCTGTAATTCTCGGACTGATAATTTTAGTTGCAACATTCAATGTCGTAGGCACATTACTGATGCTTGTTCTTGAAAAAACACAATCGATCGGTATTTTAAAATCACTTGGCGCGGGCAAACAGGAAATCATGAAAATATTTTTATATGACGGTTTTATAATTGGAATAACAGGAGTTATTCTTGGAAATATACTTGGCATCGGAATTTGTTTACTTGAATTAAAATATAAGTTTTTCTCCCTTCCGGAAATGTATTATATGAAAGCTGTACCTATTTTGCTTGAACCTGAATACATTATTTTTATCTCCGCAGTAACACTGATTCTTACTTTACTGGCAACTTTAGTTCCCTCATATCTTGCTTCAAGACTTGATCCGGTAAAATCATTAAGATTCAGTTGATGGAATCAAAGGAAAAAGTGCAGCCGGATAAGTCCAGAGATAAAATTGAATTTATGTTTGACGAAATTGCTCCGGCTTATGATAAGCTAAATCACTTATTCACTCTGAATATTGACGTGAAATGGAGAAAAGAAATCGTAAAACATATTTCAGCAGGGAATTACCCTTGCAGGAATGTTTTAGATCTTGCTTCAGGAACCGGTGATCTGAGCAAAGAATTGTTAAATTTAGAACCACTGGAAATAATTTATGCTGCAGATATTTCTTCCGTAATGCTTGAGATACAGAGGAGAAAATTAAATGATAAAAGACTGAAACTAATTCAAACTGAAGCTCAGTCAATGCCTTTTGAAGATAATTATTTTGATATAGTTACGATAGGTTTTGGAGTCAGGAATTTTGAAAATCTTGAAGCATCGATGAAAGAGATCAGAAGAGTTTTAAAATCTGGAGGAAAACTAGTAATTCTCGAAATGTTTAAAAGCGGTGGAATCAGGACAGGTATTTTTAATCTGTATTTTGGACAAATAATGCCGGTAATAGGAAACAAAATATCTAAAAGTAATGCATACAGTTATCTTTTCAAATCTGTTAATTCTTTTTATCAAGTAACTGACTTTTTAAAGATCTGCAGGAACTGCGGATTTAAAACTGAGTCAGTTAAAAATAATTTTCTTGGAATTGTAAACACTGTTTATCTGAACAAAAAATAAGAGTTCATATTAAACTTTTATTAATGGTTTTCAAAAAATATATTTTTTAAGTAAATTGTTGAAACAAAAATTCTCGCAATATTAAAGTGTTTGTTTGACTTTATTCACCCACATGTCAAACAATATTTCCATTTTTATATAAATAGATTATTAAAATTATTTAATTAAATATTTACCGGCGGATAATCCTGTATCCCGGTAAATTAATTAAATTACAGGATAAGGAAAAAAAATCATGGTAGTAAAATTACAAAATCAGATATTCAACATGAATTTTGTTAAATATTTAATCAAAGTAGACGGTAAGGACGGAAAATTTTTTATCGGAGTTTTTACAAATATTGATGATAAGGAATTTTATTTTGAATATCCGTCAGTACAAAGAAGAAATGAAGACTGGGACAGAATTGACAGGGAATTAACTCCCTCTCTAAATATAAAATCTTTGGTAAACGGTTAAATTCAAATTAGATTTCTAAATCCGGATCAGATCTTTTTAAATATTTTATCTGTAAACAAAAAAACTGTCAGAATGCAAACCCTGACAGTTTTTTTATTTGTAAATAATCAAATAATTATCTGTATCTTTTATAATTTCTCTGCTTGTTGATTTTAGTTTTTCCTTTTTCGCATTTATACTTTAATTGAAAATACAATTTCTTGTAGCTGATCTTTTTCCCTGAAGATTTGAACTTATGTTTGCTGCTTATTCCCGCTGACGAAAGATATCTTTTTTTGTAAAATTTCTTTTTGTATGAAGCTGTAACAGTTTTGGATTTCAGAGTTTTGTATTCTTTGGATAAATTGTAGAATTTATCTTTGTAAATCTCAAGATCCTGTGAAAGATCTAAATTTTCTTCCTGAGTCAGCTTAATTAATTCCCTGTCTTTAATATTTGTGCTATGAAGGTCATAATACAAATATCCAAGAACCCCCGTGAGACTGAATAATAATACAATGATTATATTCCGGAAATTAATTTTTTCTCCTGGAAATTTCATTTTATCTCCTTGTTAATTTATAATAATTTATTTGAATGAAAATTACGCTTTTGAACCTGAAATTTCAATAATTATATTAAAGCACTTTCAAAAAAGTGATGTATTCTGCAATAATCAGCTCTCAAAATGAAGTATAAATTTCTTTTCTTTCAATCTTTACTGTTTTTGATCTGATCGCAAGAGATGTCACATAATCTCTTTCTAAGTCAAGATTAAACAGAGACCATTTTTTTACCTCATCTTCTTTTCCTTTTATCCACTGCATCTCAGGATTTTCACCTGGTAGAAACGAAACTGAAAAATCTGCAAGCGGGTATGATAATCCTTCTCCGATTGCCTTAATGAATGCTTCCTTTCTGGTCCAGCAATTAAAAAATGCCTCTTTGTAATTGTCATGATCAACCTTGCTGAATACTTTTACTTCTTTTTCAGAAAAATAATTTTTTGCAATCTCCAGTGCATCCGGAAGTTCTCTGATTATCTCAGTATCAATACCAATTTCATTTACTTTCGTTACTGCAAAAACTGCAAAATTTTCTGAATGTGAAATGTTGAATTTTATTTCAGTGTCTTTGATATACGGTTTATCTTTTTCAGCATAAAAGAAATTTAATTTGGAAGGATGAATATAAAGATATTGAGAAAGAATCATTCTCAACATTGCTCTGAAACTGATATAATTATTTTTATCCTTTTGAAATTTATATCTGTTTGCTTTATTTATTTCTTCTTCAGATAAAATTGTAAGAAATGAACTGAGTACATCAGGATCATCAGCAGCGAAAGAATTATAAATATGAATTTCATTCTCGGAAATATTCATAATGGTAATTTCTCAGATTAATTTAAAATTATAATTACCCGGAAATTGATTCGGCAGGTTTTGTAACAATGTTATCTTTATTTTGAGAAACAGGAACTGAGTTATTGTTAATTTCATTATTTGCTTTTTCCAGAACATAATTTAATTTTTCAACAAACTCCTGAAGTTTAGGCTCCTGAACAATTGTTAAATGATCTGTATCTGGTATTGTAAAATAATCAATTCCGCCTGCAGCTAATTTACCCCACTTCTCACGATATTCCATTTTTGTTGCAGCACTTTCAATAAGTGTAATTTTGCCCGGAAATTCCTTTGCAATGTATCTGTTTTGAGAATCAGTATGTATCTGTCTTATTTTTTTGAAAAGTCTTTCTCTCTCATTACTGAAGATAAGTTCGAGTTTATCTTTGGCTTTTTTATTAAATTTTTTGAATGAGTATTTTAAATAATTTTTGCTGACCTTTAAAAGATCACCGGATTTTAAATTATCAAAAGTTCTTTTAATAAAATGATCAAGATCCCTGTGCTGTGGTGAATGAAGATCTGCATTTTTATATGTAAAAGGAGGATATGTATCAAATATGGAAAGTAAGGCAACTTTCTGTCCCTGACTTACAATTCTCTGAGCCACATCAAATGCAACCCTTCCTCCAAAACATCTTCCTCCGATAAGATAAGGTCCTTCTGGCTGTAATGACTGAATCTCCTTTACATAGTGAGCTGACATTTGCTGGATTTCTGTATGAGGAGGTTCCTTTCCGTCCAGTCCGACAGACTCCAGAATATAAAACGGCTGATCATCTGAAATGTATTTTATAATATTTTTAACTTCGAGCGCTGTTCCGGCTGCAGGCGGTATGTAGAAAAACGGATATTTTGAACCACCGGGATTTACGCCTACCAGTGATTTCCACTGAGGTTTCCATCCTTCATCTCTTAATATTACCGCTAGCTGTTCTATGGTCTGATATTTAAATAGTGTTGATAAGGGTAATTTTTTTCCCGTAAGTTTTTCTATATAACCGAATAATCTTAATGCTATTAATGAATGTCCGCCAAGATCAAAAAAATTATCCTTTACTCCGATCGGGCTCTTTCCAATAACTTTCTCCCAGATCTTTACCAGCTGAAGTTCAAGTGAATCAGCCGGCTGCGAATAATTTTTACTGTCAGTATTTCTTCCTGTCTCAGGCTCAGGTAAAGCTTTCTTATCAACTTTCCCGGAACCTGTAATTGGGATTTCATTTATCTTAATGAATTCTGATGGTATCATAAAAACAGGAAGTCTTATTGAAAGAAAATTCTTTAACTCAGACAAAGGAATATCAGCATTATTTTCAGTTACAAAATATGCTATCAATCTTTTATCTCCGATTGAAAAATCCTTTGCAATGACAACCGAATTTCTGATTCCCTTGAATTCTGATATAACACTTTCTATCTCACCCAGCTCTATTCTGAATCCTCTTAACTTTATCTGATTATCTTTTCTTCCCAGATATTCAATGTTGCCGTCCGGAAAAAATCTGACCAGATCACCTGTCTTGTATAGCTTAGAATCTTTTACTTCTGAAAACGGATCATGAATGAATCTCTCTTTTGTCAGTTCTTCCCGGTTGAAATATCCTCTTGCAACCTGAGCACCGCCGATATGAAGTTCGCCTGCAATGCCAACGGGAACAGGATTATTGTATGAGTCAAGAATATATGCCTGAGTATTGGCAACGGGCTTACCGATGGGAACAGTATTCAACTTTGTTCTGCTGTCACACTTCCAGTATGTCACATGAACAGATGTTTCCGTCGGACCGTAAAGATCATGCAGTTCGACATCCGGAAATTTTTCAAAAAATAATTTCTGAACCGGAATTGTAACTTCCTCTCCGCTGCTGACAAACAATCTTAAAGATTTACATTTGTCAATATAGCTTTCTTCAAGAAAAAGCGATAGCATAGATGTTACAAAATGAATTATGGTTATCTTCTTTTCGGTGACTACTTCAATTAAATACGAATTATTTTTATGTCCTTCAGGAATTGCAAAAACAAGTTTAGCTCCGCAGATCAGAGGCATGAATAATTCAAAAGTTGATACATCAAAACTGAATGAAGTTTTCTGAAGTACAACATCTTCGGCAGTACACTTCAGATAATCCCGGATCCATTGTATCTGATTTGAAAGTCCTCTGTGAATGTTTACTACACCTTTGGGATTTCCGGTCGAGCCGGAAGTATAGATCACATAAACCATATTGTCGGGCTGTATGCTCACAGCAGGTGTATCTGTCGATTCATTGTTCAGTTCATCAGAATTTTTATCAAGAAAAATAACTTTCGCATCGTGCTTGCCTGTAACATTTGAAAGATCGCTTGTTGTTAAAATAATTTTTGCCTGTGAATCTTCTATCATATAATCAATTCTTTCCTGCGGATATGAAGGATCAATCGGAACATACGCGCCGCCGGCTTTCATTATGCCGAGCAACCCTATCATCATTTCAAGTGAGCGGTCAATACAAATACCTACAATTGATTCAGGTTTGATCCCTGATCTGATCAGATAATTTGCTACGCGGTTAGCTTTCTCATCAAGTTGTTTATATGTCAGCTTTTCGTTTATAAATTCAATTGCAACTGAATCAGGAGTTCTTAAAGTCTGCTCCTCGATTAATCTGTTCACAGGTTTGCTGAGATCATAATTTACTTTTGTTTCATTCCATTCATAAATTATTTTATTTCTTTCAGCTTCAGTTAAAATTGAAATTTCAGAAAGTTTAGATTCAGAATTTTTTGAAAAATTTTCAAGAAGTGTTTTGAAATTTGTCTTTATCTGCTCAATTAATACCGGACTGTATTTTGAAGTATCATAAATAAATTTTATAGAAAGGCTTTGCCCCGGAGCTATTACAATTGTCAGCGGAAAGTTTGTTCTCTCTACAGCAAACAGATTACTGATCTGAATTCCACGGTCAATGTTTTCAGCGGATCTGTCCGGTGGGTAGTTCTCAAATACAAGAATATTTTCGAACAATTGTGTTCCTCTTGGAAATCCGCTAATTTCCTGAATATCAATAAGTGAGCTGTAAGAATACTGATCTCTTTCCAGATGATTACTCTGAATTTCTTTCAGCCAGAGTATCAGATCTTTGGATTTATCAACCTTTACCCGGACAGGTAAAGTATTTATAAAAAGTCCGATCATATTTTCAACGCCTCTCAAAGAAGGATCTCTGCCGGAAACAGTTGCTCCGAATAAAACTTCTTCCTCACCTGAATATGTACTCAGTAGATCTGCCCAGACTCCCTGAATAACAGTGTTCAATGTCAGCTGGTTTTTCTTGGCTGCCAGTTGAATTTCAGAAGTTTCCTTCACGGAAAAATGCAGATCAATTTCTTTTGCTTCACCTTCTTTACCCTGTATGTCAGAATAATTTGAACTGATAATGGTAGGGGAGTCCAATCCCTTTAATTCATTCTTCCAGAATTTACCGGCAGATTCCTTGTCCTGTTTATTCAGCCATAAAATAAATTGTTTGTATGGAACAGGTTTTGGAAGATCGATCTCCTTTGAATTTAAAAGATGATCATAAATGCTGAAAACTTCATTTTGAATGATCGGATAACTCCAGCCGTCCATGATAATGTGATGAAATGTCCATACAAATTTATACTTACTTTCTGTTAACTTTATAAGTGTACACCTCATTAATGGAGCTTTCTCCATTGAAAAAACTTCGGATCTGTCCTTCTCAAGAAATTTTTTAAAATCGCTGTTCCGTTCTTCTTCAGATAAATTACTCCAGTCATTAAATTTCCAGGGCAGCTCAGCTTCTTTGTTTACAATCTGTACAGGTTTTGAAATTCCTTTCCATTGAAATGAAGTTCGGAATACTCCGTGTCTTTTAATTATTTCTGTCCATGCATTTTTTAAAATTTCTTCATTTAGATCTCCACTCAGATCATAACAAAACTGATCAATGTAAGCGTCAGAACCTTCTGTATAAAGGGTATGAAATAATATTCCCTGCTGCAGAGGTGCTAATTCATAAATATCTTCAATATTGCTTTTTGTGTTTTGCTGCATACTAATTTAAATTTGCCAGTAAATTATCCAGCTCCTGCTGATCCAGTCCTGCTGCGGAGAAATCAGAAGGAGTGTAACCTCCCGAGTCTTCAGTTGTGCAATGGTCAATTATATTTTTCAATTCACTTATATAAATTTCAGAGAATTTTTCAATAGATTCAGGATTGAAAATATTTTTGCTGAAAGTGAAATTAATTTTTAATCTGTTGTCACTTATGATAATGTTGATCTCAAGTAAATGTTCACGAATCCCTTTCTCACTCTGACTAAGAATTATCATATCTTTTCCAAGTCTCCAGTCTGCAGAATCAGCAATACTCTCATTGATCTGTCCGAGATAATTAAATACTATATCCGGTTTTGGAACAGCTCTAAATTTTTTTCCTGTCTCTACGTCTTTGCTTAAATATTTCAGAATTCCGAATCCTATGCCGCCGTTTGGTATGCTTCTTAATGTTTCTTTCACGGATTTTATTACATCTCCGGTATTTGCCGGATCATCTGCTTTTAGAATAACAGGATATATAGATGTAAACCAACCAATAGTTCTTGAAACATCAGGAGAATCAGGCAATTCCTCTCTTCCGTGTCCCTCCAGATTTATCAGTAATTTATTTTCATTTGTCCACTTAAAGCAGGCAATCATCAGAGCTGAAAGCAATATATCGTTAATCTTTGTATTGTATGATTTTGGAACTTCCTTCAAAAGTGCTTCTGTGTATT
>DAIPYE010000035.1:9171-21727 GCA_036782915.1 Bacteroidota bacterium
CAGTCTCTTCTGATTCGACACTGTTAATTCCTGATTCATTGTCTTTTGGAATACCTTTGATCAATTCATCAGTTAAATTTAACCAGTATTCTTTTTCATTCAGAAAAAATTTAGACCCGCTGAATTCTGTCAGTTTATTACTCCAGTCTTTGTATGAAGATGTTTTTTGTGATAATTTAATTTCCTCTTCATTTGATAACTGATTATAAGCTGTGTAAATATCTTCAAGCAGAATTCTCCATGATATTCCGTCAATACATAGGTGATGAACAGCAATTAAAAGTCTGTCAGTTTTACCTTCAGGTAATTTAAAATATTTTATTTTAATAAGAGGACTTTCCGAAAGTTTAAAACTTTCGTTGATTTCATTTATGTTGTTTTTTATTTTTTCAGATAACTGGTTTTCAGAAATATCTGAAAGATCTTCAATGCTGAAAATATTTGCTTTTTTATAATCGCTGTTGATTTGTTTTAATTCAGAACCTATAGTATTGAATTCGAGTCTTAAAGCATCATGATGTTTTACAATTTTATCAGATGTTTTTTTAAGAAAATCAGGATTCAAATTTTTCGGAACATCCACTAATAAATTATGATTAAAATGTCCGGGCTCATTAAGGTTCTGCTCAAAAAACCAGTGCTGTACTGGCGTTAAAGGAACATCACCTGTTACAATGTTCTGATCAGTTTCTGTTTTAAAATCAGTCTCTATTACCGACGCCAGATCTGCAATTGTCTGAAACTGAAACATTTGCCTCGTTGTAATTCGTAATCCTTCCTTCGCTGCCTTGAAAATTATCTGAATGCTTATAATGGAATCTCCGCCAAGTTCAAAAAAATTATCGTTAATTCCAACTTTATCTACCGACAAAACTTCAGCCCAGATCCTTGAAAGTATTTCCTCAACAGGTTTAGTTGCGGCTTTGAATTCAGATTGTAATTCATCCCTGGAAAATTCATGTCCGGATAATTTACTGCGGTCAGCTTTACCGTTCTGCGAAAGAGGCATTTGATCAAGGATAACAAACTGAGATGGTATCATGTATTCAGGAAGTTTTTCCTTCATGAAATTTCTGAGCTCACCAATGTTTACAGTTTCATTTTTTTCCGGAACAATAAATCCTATAAGTCTTTTATCACCCTGCTTGATTTCCTTTACAATAACAATTGCTTCGCTGATACCTCTGAACTGATTCATAATGAATTCTATTTCACCAAGCTCTATTCTGAATCCTCTTATCTTTATCTGATTGTCAATTCTTCCCAGGTATTCAATATTTCCGTCATACATGTATCTTGTAAGATCTCCGGTTTTATAAAGTCTTGCTGATTTATCTTCAGAAAAATGATCTGCAATAAATTTTTCAGCAGTTAACTCTTCTCTTTTATAATATCCTTTTCCAACCTGTACTCCGCCTATGTGAAGTTCACCCGGTATTCCGGGCGGCAATAAATTTAAATAGGGATCTAAAATAAATATCTTCGTATTTGCTAATGGCTTACCGATCGGGATAATATTAAGTTTACTGTCTCTCCCGCATTTCCAGTAAGTTACATCCACAGCCGCTTCAGTCGGTCCGTAAAGATTATGCAATTCAGCATTCTTAAATACTTTAAAAAATAAGTTCTGCAATGAAACTGTTAATTCCTCTCCGCTGCAAATCACTTTTCTGAGCGAAACACATTTATCTGCATTTTCATCGGCCAGAAATATCTGCATCATTGACGGAACAAAATGCATTACAGTTATATTTTTTCTTATGATTTCCTTTACAAGATAATCAGTTTCTTTTTGTCCGTCCGGCTTTGCAAAGACAAGCATTGCTCCGCTGATCAACGGTAAAAAGAATTCCCAGACAGAAACATCAAAACTAAAAGATGTTTTCTGAAAAATATTA
Source organism: Bacteroidota bacterium (assembly GCA_036782915.1). Lineage (GTDB taxonomy): Bacteria > Bacteroidota > Ignavibacteria > Tepidaquicellales > Tepidaquicellaceae > JAEUSI01. The sequence continues at coordinate 11,070 of DAIPYE010000035.1, forward strand.
TCATCCTTGGTGATCTGAAGATACTCTTTCATCCAGAGCAATCTGTTTAATATTGCGCCGTGCGTATTCATCGCTCCTTTTGGCTTACCGGTAGATCCTGATGTATAGATCATGTATGCTAAATTATCTTCTGACAGGTTTATGACAGGTGGCGTGATCGGTTCTTCTTTGATTTTCTCAATATCAGTGTCAAGATTAATAATTCTTAAACTGCTTCCGGAAATATTTTCTGACGTTTCTTTTTTGCTTAGAATAATTTTAACCTGAGAATCACTGATCATATATTCTACCCGTTCTTTTGGATAAGAAGGATCGATCGGAACGTATGCTCCGCCTGCTTTGATAATGCCAAGTAAAGCAATGATCATTTCAAGTGACCGGTCTATATAAACACCGACAAAAGTATCTTTTCCAACCCCTGTTTTATTCAGATAATTTGCCAGCTGATTTGTAACATGATCTAATTCTTTATAAGTTAACTTTTCATTGTCAATTTCTGCTGCTATGCTGTCAGGAGACTTTTCTGCCTGAACAGAAATTAACTCAGGAAGTAATTTCGAATTATCAAAATTTACATCTGTATTGTTCCAATCATTTAAAATAGAATGTTTTTCTTTTTCAGTAATTATCTGAATAGCAGATATTTTTCCTTCCGGATCTGAAGTTACAGATTTTATTATTGATTTAAGATGATCGGGAATTGCTTTGATTCTTCTGCTTTCAAAAATTTCTGTATTATATTTTAAAACCCCGGCAAAGAGATTTTCTCCTTCAAAAAATTCAAGCAAAAGATCAAACTGTCCTTCCTGCTGCGGTAATTCAAATTGCTCAAGTACTAGTTTTCCAAACTGAATTTTAACATTCTTATTCCCGGGCACAAGAATTTCCTGTATCTCGTTTTTGCCCTGAACTTTCTGCAATCCGAAAAATGTCTGAAATACAGGAGATCTCGATGCATCTCTTTTATGAAGCAATTTTTCAACAAGAACAGGAAACGGAAAATCCTGATTTGCCATTGCGCCTAATACTTTTTTCTTAATTTGTTTCAGAAGTTCCTTGAATGTCTGATCCTGTGTAAAATGTCCTTTTATTGAAACCGGGTTAATGAAATATCCTACAATATTTTCAAAATCAGGTTTGTTCCTTCCTGCAGTTGGAGAGCCGACTATTATTTCATCCTGTCCGGAATATTTGTGAAGCAGAATCTGAAATACAGTCTGAAGTATTACAAACAGTGTCGTGCCTTCCTGTCTGGATAATTCTTTTAATGAATTGACAAGATCATTGTCTAATTTAAAATATTCTGTATTGCCAATGTAAGACTGGACAGCAGGTCTGGATCTGTCAGCCGGTAAATTCAAAACAGGAAGTTCTCCGCTTAATTCATTCTTCCAGTAATCCCAGAGGTTTTCACCGTTTTCATTTTTTACCAGCTCCTGCTGATATTGTATAAAGTTTGAATAATGAAATTTTGATTGAGGAAATTCATGTTTTTTGCCTTCTGCTTCTGATGAATATAATTCACTCAGCTCATTCAGAATTATTCCTATAGACCATCCGTCACTGCATATATGATGCATATTTATCAGAAGTATATTATCATCTTCATCAACTTTAAATAAATAAACTTTGAATATAGGACCATTCTCAAGATCAAACGGTATCTTATATACAGAGCTGACTTTTTCTTTGATTTTATCTTCACTTAATCCTCTGCAACTGATCTCTTCAAAATAAATTTCCTTATACCCGTGAATCATCTGCACTGGCTTGCCTTCCTGTAAAAAATATGTAGTTCTTAATGAAGGATGTCTGTTAAGTATTTTCTGAAATGATTTTTTAAGCGCAGTTGTATTTATCTCAGAAACAATCCTTGCTGTAAAAGCTACATTATAAGCGCTGCTTTCGGGAGAGTTCACATTGAGAAAATATAATGCCTGCTGACCAAATGATAACGGTATGATTTCGTTATCTTTATTTGCTTTTTCAGCTAACTGTTTTTTAAGCAGTTCAAGTTTTTCTTTTGGCGAAAGTGTATTTAATTTGTTGTCTTCGATTTGTAGTTATCTCCAATTTATTTAATTCATTTCTTTAAATAATTGCTCCAGCTCTTCTGCAGATAAATTATCTAAATTCTCCAGAAGTTCTCTTGACCTGTCTTCATCAGTCTTTCCTTTCACCTGTTCTTTCACAGCTGCAGATTTTTTATTTAAAATTGCCGGCAGCTGCTCTTCAAGTTCCTCTGCGAGTCTTACTATGTTGATCTCTTCCATATATCTTACCAGATTCAGATCAGCTCCAAGTTCTATATTCACTTTATTCTTAAGTTCAATTGCCATCAGAGAATCAAGACCTACTGTATTCAATGGCTGCTCTGTGTCAAGCTCATCAGCATCAAGTCCCATGATCTGAGAGATCAGATTTTGAAAATATTTTATTAATAATTCATTATGCTTTTCGGCAGGATTCGATTTTAAAACTGAAAGAAAATCTTTTTTACTGTTAAGAACTCCATGGAGCTGTTCTTTCAGTTCATTTGCCAGCTGGATAATATTTGTTTCTTCCATGTATCTCACCAGATTCAGATCAACTCCCAGATCAATGTTAACTTTGTTTTTTAATTCAATCGCCATCAGTGAATCAAGTCCGATCATATTCAGCGGAATTTCAACTTCCATATCATCCGGCTCCAGTCCCATAATTTTTGAGATTAATGTCCTGAAATAGTCTATGAGAATTTCGAATTGATTTGCTTCATCTGATAATTTTAATCGGGAAATCAGATCATTTTCAGAATCAATTTGTATATCAGTATTTTCAATTGATCTCTCTGTTTTCAATAATTCATTTACAAAAGAAATATTATACTTCTCTGCAAATTTATTCCAGTTGATCGGAAGAATTCCAATCTGAGCTGAATCTGTCTTCATTGCAATTTCAAGTGCCCTAATTCCTGATTGAGGATCGATCGTCTGCAGACCTGAGATCTTTTCAGTTTTGTCTGCGCCTTTTGCAGCAGCAGAACCAATGTCTGACCAGACTCCCCAGTTAATACTCATCGCAGCTTTATCTTTGGCTCTTCTGTAATGCGCAAGTGAATCCATAAATGAATTTGCCGAAGAATGGTTAGACTGACCGGCAGATCCCAGCAATGAAGCTACGGATGAATACATTACAAAAAAATCGAGTTCTAGATTTTTTGTTAATTCATGAAGATACCATGCTCCAAGAATTTTCGGAGCCATAACTTTGTCAAATTTTTCCTTTGTCTGATTCATAATAACTCCGTCATCAAGTACACCGGCAGAATGTATAATTCCTTTCAATGGAATTCCGCTCTTGTTTATTTCTTTGATTATTTTTTTAAGATCATCTTTTGATGTGACATCAGCTTTTTTAATAATGACTTCAGTTCCCCGGGCAATAATATCTTCGAGTACATCTTTTGAATTCTGAACATCAGTATTCCTGCCGGTAAGAATCAAATGCTTTGCTCCTTTGGCTGCGAGAAATTCAGCGGTAAGTATTCCAAGTCCGCCAAGTCCGCCTGTGATCAGATAGGATGCATTATCTTTTATATCAAGTACTGTATCAGGGCTATAATTTCTTTCAAGCCTAGAAACATATCTCTTTCCTTTTCTGAATGCGATCTGCTCTTCTTTAGAATCTGAATTGATCTCATTTATAAGCAATTCAATATTATCTTTTGAGTCTATGGAATTTACATCAATTCTTCTGCAGTTGAATTCCGGATGTTCCATGTTTATAACTTTACCAAGCCCCCATAATGATGAATTAAGTATACCTTTCAGCTTATCGTCGTTCGTTACTTTTTGTGAATCCTGAGTGACTATGCAGAAGGAAGGTGTGGCTTTAAATCCTGATTGAATAAGAGATCGCAGAATATTTATCGCATTCATGCAGCTTATACCGGATAACTTTTCAATATCTTCAGTACTTACAGAGCCACTGTGAGAGTTAATGTAAACAATTGAAACTTCGTTATTAACTTCTGATGAAATTTCATTTAAAACTTTCCTTACCTTATTCTTGTCTCCAAAATTTATTTCAAATTCATTTCCGGAAATTTTCTTATAATTATCCTCAGTTGAATTTTTAATTAAAGTATAATTATGTTTTTTGTGCTTAAAATGTTTTGAAATGTATGAAGCAGATTTTTCATCTGAAAAGAATATCAGGTGTTTGTCTGAAACATATTCAGCAACAGTGTCCGGCGCAGTGGCAGTAATTATAGTCTGTGAAGTTAATGAATCTTCTTTATCATTCTGTAATGGAAAAACATTTACATCCCTGAAATTATTGTTCTTAAAAAATTCTTTCCATTTCTTATTTGTCAATAAAGGATAAGTCGGTCTGAGTTTTTTATCTTCAAATCTCCACCAGCCGCCCGTTAATCCAAAGGTCAGATCTATCCAGATATTCTTTTCAGTAACTTCGTTCAGAATTACGATTCCTCCGGGAGCTAAAAGTTCTTTTATGTTTTCACAAGTTTTCGAGAGATCTTTTGTTGCGTGAATTACATTTGAAGCAAGTACAATGTCGAAATGATTTTTTCTGAATCCCTGGCCCGTAATTTCTTTTTCAATATCTAAAACTTTGTACTCTATAAACTTATGATCTTTGAACTTTTCTTTTCCTTTCACAAAGAAAGCAGGAGAAAGATCTGTGAAAAGATATTCCGTTCTGTCATTTGGAAGTACAGGAAGTATGAATGATGACGTGCTTCCTGTTCCGCTTCCCAGCTCTATTATTCTTAAAGTCCTGTCATCAGGTAATTTATCGGTAATTGCAGTGATCAATTCTTTAATGGAATTATTCATCGACGTAAAAGCAGGGGAGTTTTGATATAGTTCGGTTGTCAGAGAAAGGTCTCCGTCCGGAAAAAGCAGATGCAGCGGATCTTTTTTACCCCTTAAAACTTCAGCCAACCTGCTGCCGCATATCGTCAGAATATCTAATTCAGCTTTAATTTCAGGATTGTTCTTTCTGATATAATTTATTTTTTCATCTATGCTGTTATTATAATTGGGTGAATCCTGTTTTAATTCAAAACCGCCGGAAATCTTTTTAACAATATTATGATCTTCAAGAATTTCTGTTAATCTGCCGAAAAGATCTTTATGCGATTCTGAAATGTTAAAACTTTTTTCTGAAAATATATTTCCCTGTTTTAATTCTATTCCTAGGTCTGAAATAGATTTTAGAATATATAAAATGCTTAATTCTTCAAGTTCTGAAATTCCTTTTTTGTAACCTTCTAAATTTTGCCCGCTAATCTGCTTGCTATATATTTTTTCAATGTATTTCCTAATATTTTTTTCTGATGGTATAAAATCAGTTTTAACAATTTTATCAGAAAGATTCTGTTCCGTCCATTTTATTTCATAGAACCAGTCTTCCAGAATTTCATCTTTGCTGAATGCAAATTCATCTCTGCTTACTTCCTTTAACTGAAGTCCCGTAATTTCAGCAATTTCTCTGCCTTCTTTTGTAAAAAGTGTCAGATCTGCTTTGTGTGAGGAAGATCTTTTATTGCTTTCAATTATTTTAACATGACACCAAATTTTTTTTTTACATTTACTTAATACCTTAATTTTATCCATTCCCGCCGGTATGAATGCTTTATCATTTTTACTGTTCATTAACAATCCAAGCGCAGTCTGAAAAGATGCATCCAGTATTGCCGGATGAATTTTGTAATTTCCGGGTGATAACTTATTGTCTAAAACGACCAAACTTAATGCTTCATTTTCTTTTATATATAATTCTTTTATTCCTCTGAAAAAATTTCCATATTCAACTCCGCTGTTCTTTGCATTTTTATAAAAATCATCAACAGACAATTTTTCACTGAACTGTTTTGTGAATTCAGAAAGATTTATGCTCTTATTATTTTTATCAATTCCGTCAGACTGAACGAATCCTGATGCATGCAAATACCAGCCTGCGTTTTCCTCATCGCTTAAAGTAAATATCTCAAATTTAAATTTATTCTTCCCGGATTTTGTAAAAATTGTCTGAATGTTCTTACTGTCTTCATTCTCAAATATAAGTGGTTTATGAAATTTCAGATCAGATATTTCCGTATTACCATTTTTCAAAATGTCTGAACCTGCGGTCAATGCAATTTCAGCATAGGAAGCTCCCGGTAATACAACGTTACCGAAAACCCTGTGATCGTTCAGATATGAAGGATTATTTGCGCTAACAACCGAGTTAAAAATAAATTCATTCTTGGAAGCTGAGTTTAATTTGCTTCCTGTCAAATCATTTAATACTGTATCTGAATTTGAATAATCCGCAGAAAATAATTTTGATTTACTGCCTTTTACTTCATCAATCCAGTATCGCTGTTTCTGAAAAGGATAGTTTGGAATAGAAACAATATTATGGGAAAAATCTTTTTCAAAGCCCTGCCAGTCAGGATTTACTCCGTTAACATACATTTTCCCTAGACCCTGCAGCATTGTCTCCCAGATGGTAAAATTCTTTTTAAAACTTGGCAGCCAGTTCAGATTTGAATCTATAACTGTTTCCTGTGCCATTCCGATCGAAGTCGGCTTCGGACCAAGATCTATGAAAGTATCACATCCGAAATTCACACATGCTTTTATACTGTCTGAAAATCTTACACCTGATAAAATATGTTCACACCAGTAATCTGCGTTTGAAATTTTATCGGTCACAACTTCTCCTGTAATATTTGAGACTACCGGAATCTTAGGTGAAGAATATTTCACCGTATTACATACTTTTCTGAATTCCTCTATCATTGAATTCATTAACGGTGAATGTGATGCAATCGATACATTGATCTTTTTATATTCTATATTTTGAGAATCAAATGCCGGAAGTATTTTTGCAAGCGAATCTTTGTCCCCTGAAATTACTGTTTTGACAGGACTGTTAATGGAAGCAATTGAAACAGAATCTTCAAATCCTTTTACGGCTTCTTTTGCAGTTAGCTCATTTGCAAATACAGTATACATTTCACCGTTACTTGTAAGAGTTTCCATCAGTCTTCCGCGCTCGGTAACTAATTTCAAGCCATCCTCGAGGCTGAATACACCTGCAAGACAGGCTGCAATATATTCTCCTGCACTGTGTCCCATCATGACAGAAGGGTTAATACCCCATGACATCCATACCTGAGCCAGTGCATATTCTACCGAAAACAATGCCGGCTGTGTATACATTGTCTCATTTATCGGATTAATGGTTTCATCTTTTTCATAAAATAAAACTTCAAGCAGACTTTTATCAAGATAGCTTCTGAGAATCTCATCGCATTTATTTATAGTTTGTCTGAAAAGGGGATTAGTATCATAAAGTTCTTTTCCCATTCCAATATACTGAGCTCCCTGTCCTGGAAACAGAAATGCAATTTTTGAAGTGATATTGATTTTTGTAGTTCCGGAAATAATGTCAAATGATTCTGTTTTATTTTTATATTTCTTTAACTCTTTTTTCAGGTCTTCTTTGTCAGATGAAATTACAGCAAGTCTGTGATTATGCGCTGCTCTTGAATTTGCGGAATAACAGATATCTTCAAGTTTAACATCTTCATTACTGTTTATAAAATTTTCAATACCCGAAACTAATTTTTTTAAAGCTTCATCATTCTTCGCGCTTAATGTTAAAATATTGAACGGTCTTTTTTTAGCGGTTTTATGTTTTGCTTCCGGAGCGTTTTCAAGAATTACATGAGCATTTGTCCCGCCAAATCCGAATGAACTTATTCCCGCAAGTCTCTTTTTATTTTTCCATTCAATATTTTTATCCGCAACTTTTACATATGATCCTTCTATCAAAATCTCAGGATTTAATTTTTTAAAATTAAGATGCTTTGGAATTTCATTATTGAATAAAGCCAGACTGGTTTTTATAACTCCGGCAATTCCCGCAGCAGCTTCAGTATGCCCGATATTTGTTTTGACTGAACCTATGTATAAAATATCATTTTCATTTCTTCCCGATTTCAAAGCTTCCTTAATTGAATTTACTTCAATCGGGTCGCCCAGCGGAGTTCCTGTTCCGTGCGTTTCTATATAACTGATCTCATTTGCGCTTACTCCAGCATTTTTCAATGCGCTCTTAACTACTGCTACCTGTGATGGTCCGTTCGGAGCAGTCAAACCATTGCTTTTACCGTCCTGATTTATTGCTGAACCTTTTACTACTGCATAAATTCTGTCATTGTCCCTTACCGCATCTGATAATTTTTTCAATACAATTATTCCGCATCCCTCACTTCTTACATAACCGTCTGCATCAGCATCGAATGTTTTGCAATGTCCGTCCGGCGCAAGCATATCAGCTTCAGTAAAAACTATATTCCAGTCAGGAGATAGAAGTAAGTTTACACCTCCTGCAATTGCAATGTCTGACTGATTATTCTGAATGCTCTGACATGCTAAATGCAAAGCGACAAGTGAAGAAGAACAGGCAGTATCTACAACAATACTCGGACCTCTGAAATCAAAAAAATATGAAAGTCTGTTGGCAGCTATACTTAGTGAAGTTCCTGTTCCGGTATAAACATCAAAAAGATCTTTTCTTCCTGCTGAATATCTTGAATAATCAAAACTGCAGTTGCCGATAAAAACTCCTGTATTCTTACCCGCAAGAGTTTCAGGATTTATACCTGCATCCTCAAATGCCTGCCATGCTGTTTCAAGAGTGAACCTTTGCTGAGGGTCTATCTGAACTGCTTCCCTGGGAGAAATTCCAAAGAATACCGGATCGAATTTATCCACATCATCTACAAAACCTCCAAATGTCACAGTCGACGGATTAAGTAAATTTTTATTCCATCTGTTCTCAGGGATTTGTCTTATAGAATCTTTTCCGTTTTTTAAATTATTCCAGAACTCACTTACATTATCTGCTTCAGGAAATTTCAATCCGATTCCGATAATGGCTATAGGTTCATTTCTATTATCAGTATTAATTGTTTCATTGGATTCAATGTTTGTTTCAACGCTGTCATTTATGTTTTTGCACAAAAAATCTGTAAGTGAATTAATATTAGGATAATCATAAACTAAAGTAGAGGGCAGTTCCTTTTCCAGTAATGTCTCAAGATCACCAGATAGCTGAACTGCTTTCAGAGAATCCATTCCGTAAACCGCGAAGGATTCCGTAACATCTACAGATTCTCTTTTTATCTGCATCATTTCAGATAAATTAGTAACTATCCATTCCTTCAGATTATTTTTTGTGAGAATAAATTTTGCTTTTTTAATTTCCTGCTTACCGGCTTCCGGAGTAACCTGAGATTCAGTTTTAACAGGAGTTCTGTGATCTGTTAAAATTCCGTTTTTCCATTCAGCAATTACTTCCAGACTGCCGTCGGAAATTCCAGCACTGCAAGCTCTTCGTTGAATTTTCCCGCTGGATGTTTTTGGAACTGTACCCGGTTTTATCAAAGTAATGGAAAATACCTGAAGATCATGCTCTTGTGAAACTGCTTTACGAATAGCTTTCACCGCATCTTCAGCATCAAATTCCTTTTCAAAATTTTTCTGAATTTCCTGAACTATTCCAAGATGTTCTTCACCGTTCTCATCCATTGAAAAAGCTGCTACACATCCAAGTCTTAAAGCAGGATGACTTGCTTCTACTGTATATTCTATGTCCTGAGGATAATGATTCTGACCGCGGATAATGATCAGATCTTTATGCCGTCCGGTAATGTAAAGTTCATTTTCAACCATAAATCCCAGATCACCTGTTCTCAGAAAAGGACCTTCATTGGTGTCAGATATATGCGCTTTAAATGTTTCCTTTGTCGCATCTTCACGTTTCCAGTAACCCTGAGCTATTGATTTTCCGGAAGCCCAGACTTCGCCGACTTCTCCGTCTTTGCATTCGATCAATGTTACAGGATTGACAATTGCTATTCTCGTATCTTCGATTGAATTACTGTGTCCGACATGTATCTTTGAAGTATTATCATCATGTTTAGAAACAACAGCGACATTTCTTTTTTCCATAGAGCTGTCATCATACCTTCGCATGACAGGCTCATCTTTAGTAAAAGTTGTAGTAAGGATTAGTGTACCTTCAGCAAGTCCGTAACCCGGACAAAAGTGTTCCAGTCTAAAACCGCATGTTTCAAAATATTCTGTAAACTTTTTAATTGTTTCAGCTCTGACAGGCTCGGCTGCATTCATTGCTGCCGTCCACGTACTTAGATCAAGTGTTTTTTTCTGCTCTTCTGTGATCTTATTTACACATAATTCAAATGCAAAATTCGGAGCGGCATTATGTGTTCCTTTGTACTTGGAAATTGCATTCAGCCATCTGTATGGTTTTTGTACAAACGCCTGCGGCGTCATAAAGTAACAAGGATATCCGCAATAATAGGGAAGCAGTATTCCGTAAATCAAACCCATGTCATGATGGATCGGAAGCCATGTAACCATTACACTTTTTTCATCGTGCGGATGGGATTTGTCAATGATATTAAGGTTTGTCAGAAGGTTTTCGTGATTTACCATTACACCTTTTGGAATTCCTGTAGAGCCGGAAGTGTACTGAAGATATGCAAGTGTATCAGAACTTAAATTTTCATCTTTCCATTTTGCTGCAAAATCTTCTGAAATTTTTTCTGTCTCTATCCAGTCAAGTTCTTT
>DAIPYE010000036.1:0-6142 GCA_036782915.1 Bacteroidota bacterium
CAGCCAACGGACTACCGAATTCCGCAACAACAAATGTCGGGAGGATCGGATTAAGTATTTCAAGATCAAATCCGAATATTGCATATTCAATATTCACAAACGGGTCATCTTACCTTGGATTTTTCAAAACAACCAATGCGGGACTTAACTGGACAAATGCAAACCCTGGCGGTCAGCTTCAAAGCGGTTTCGCAACTTTCAGCTGGTATTTCGGACAGGTGAGAGTTCATCCGACAAATCCTGCGATTGTATATGTACTTGATTTTGCTCTTATGAAGTCCGTTAATTCCGGAACAACATGGACTGATATTACAACTGAGCATGTGGATAACCATGCGTTAGCATTCAAACCCGGAAGTCCTGAAACAATTGTTGAGGGAAATGACGGAGGAATATTTAATTCTTCAGACGGCGGAAATTCATTCACTAAAGTAGAAAATCTTCCCATTACACAATTTTATGAAATCGGAATTGACAATAATAATCCGGACAGATTATACGGCGGTACTCAGGACAACGGAACTAACAGAACTTTAACAGGCGGTTTAAATGACTGGGAAAGTATTTTTGGCGGTGACGGATTTTATGTGATCGTAGATCATACGAATCCCAATATAATATATGCGGAATCACAAAACGGATTTCTGGGAAAATCAACTGACGGCGGAGTTACGTTTGAAATTGCATTGGACGGAATAAATGGCAGCGAAAAAACCAACTGGTCCACCCCTGTAGTTATGGATCCGAATGACAATAATATTTTATACTACGGCACAAATAAAGTTTACAGAACAAATAACGGAGCCCTGAACTGGGCTGCGCTCAGCCCTGATCTCACAAACGGAAATCAGCCAAGACTGGGAACAGTTACATCCATTGATGTTGCAAAATCAAATTCCAATGTCATTATAGCCGGAACAGATGATGCCAATGTATGGATCACTTCAAACAACGGATCTAACTGGACAAAGGTATCTTCTACACTTCCTTATCGCTGGGTTACTCGTGTTGCAATTGATCCGACAGATGAGAACATTGCTTATGTAACTTATAATGGTTTGAAATGGCGTGATCCTCAGCCGCATGTATTCCGAACTACAAACAAAGGTCAGACATGGACAGACATCAGCAATAATCTTCCTGATGCTCCTGTAAATGCTTTTGCCATCGATCCTCTGAGACCCAGGCTGCTTTTTGTCGGCTCGGATGTCGGATGTTATTACAGTACAAATACCGGTCAGAGCTGGAGTTTTCTTGGAGCAGGTTTACCGATGGTTTCGGTTTATGATTTGAAAATTCATCCGACAGCTAACTATCTTGTAGCCGGAACACACGGAAGATCAATGTATAAAATTGATCTGAGCAGTATAACAGTGGGAATTAATTCGAATGAAATTTCAGTTGCTGATAATTTCAGACTGGAACAGAATTATCCAAATCCGTTCAATCCCGGAACACGCATCAGTTATACCATCGGAAACAATATTCAGTCTGCTGCAAATGTTAAATTATCAGTTTATAACATACTGGGAAATGAAGTTGATGTTTTAACAGATAAGAAACAGAATGCAGGCACTTACGAAGTTTACTTTGACGGGTCAAATCTCTCCAGCGGAATATATTTTTACACACTTGTGGTGAGCTCGTCGAATCCACTCTCAATCAATTCAGGCACAAATTTTAGCTACACTTCAACAAAAAAAATGTTATTAATAAAATAATTTATTTATAAGAAAGGAAAACCAAATGTTAAATCAAAACAAATTTAAAGAAAGGGTTTTATCAGATTCACTGTTAAGAATTTCAATGGTTATGATTTTATTTTTATCAGCTTACAGCATTTCAAATTCTCAGACAATTGAAATCACTTCATCGAAAGATAATACTCTTTATGAGGATGAACTTGGTTCATTCAGCAACGGAGCAGGGCAGTATTTTTTCACAGGTGAAACAGCAGGAGCATTGTTAAGAAGAGGTGTTATAGCATTTGATATAGCCGGAAATATTCCTGCCTGTGCTACTATTACAAGCGTGACATTGACTCTTCACATGTCAAGAACAATATCAGGAAGCAGCGATGTTGCAATGCATACATTACTTGAAGACTGGGGAGAAGGCGCATCTTCTCCGGGAGGACAGGAAGGTTTCGGAACAATTGCAGAGCCCGGTGATGCAACATGGATTCATAATTTTTATTCATCAGTTCTCTGGGACGGCGGTTCGCAGACCGGTGGAGTATTTTCTCCAACTGCAAGCGTAACTCAATCAGTTAACGGTATTGGTTTTTATACTTGGGGTTCAAATTCAAATATGATTCAGGATGTACAAAGCTGGCTGAGTAATCCTTCCCAAAATTTCGGATGGATCCTGATTGGAGATGAAAGAACTCTTGCATCGGCAAAAAGATTCGATACAAAGGAAAATTTAACTCCTGCAAACAGACCTAAATTAACAGTTACATATGTAGTGAACAATATTGCTCTTAATCTTACTTCATTCATTCAGGGATTCTGGAACGGTACAACAATGGTGAGTGATACAGCAAGGGTTTATCTTGCAAATTCTGTTTCACCTTACAATGTTTTATATACATCTGTCGGGGTACTTGGAACTAACGGCAATAAAACATTTTGTTTTCCGAATGCGCCAACCGGATCTTATTATATTGTTGTAGATCACAGAAATTCAATAAATACATGGAGCAATCTTCCTCAGTCATTTATTACCGGAGTTACAAAAGTTTATGATTTTTCCAATGATCCTGCAAAAGCATACGGTAACAATGAAGTACTTATTTCCGGTAAATACTGTATATATGGAGCTGATGTAAATAAAGACGGAACTGTTGATGCATCTGACATTGGTTCAATAGAAAATGATGCTACAAATTCAGTTTCAGGCTATGTTCAGACTGATGTTACAGGTGATGATTTTGTGGATTCTGCGGATATTTCGATCGTTGAAAATAATGCGACAAACAGTGTTGTAGAAGTAAGTCCTTAATATTAAATCATATATATATATATATTTAAAAAGCCGGTGAAAATTCCCGGCTTTTTTTTTCTTTATGAATTTATGTTAGCCCAGATTTTTCATTAGTGAAATTTTCTAATGAATATCATTAGAAGTTCAGTCTAATAAGTTGTATAATTTTATATTTAGGTTAGCATAATATATTTAGTTCAGATGTTTTTGTAAAAAAGAAAATCTTACGCTAAAATAGTACAAAAAATTGAAATCAACTTTAGTAGAAAATTAAGAATAAAAATATATTACCTTATTTCCTTATGATCAAAATCAAATATTGAAAATAGAATTTAATCTGATGTTGATAAAATTTGAAAATAAATTTTAAATCAACCATTCTATATATCTACGTAAGATAGTATTTAAAGAAGAATATTAACTGTTTTTAAAATTTTATCAGAAAACTTTGAAGCAAAAACAAACAGGTAATAAGGTTGAGTTGAGTAATTGTTTAAATTTACTACTAAGGTTAAAAACGTTATAAGTTTTAATTAATCTAAGAAAAAAGAAATAAAAAAGATTTGAATACATCTACCTAATACAAGCAGGTTGTATTGCATTAAAAAGCTTTATTGGATTTCTGTAGAAAAATCTGGGTTTATAAATATTTTATTGTATATTTATCTGATTATTTTAAAAGTATCATAGATTTTGTCTGAATGAATTTATCAGTGACAAGTTTAAAAAAATAAACTCCGCTCGAAAGATTCTCAGCATTAAAATTTACTTCATAACTTCCGGGAGAAATTTTCTGATTTACCAATGTTGAAACTTCAGATCCAAGTGAACTATAAACTATGAGCTTTACTTCAGATAACTCATTTCCGCCAAGAGAAGGAACATCAAATTTTATTTTTGTTGACGGATTAAATGGATTCGGATAATTCTGATAAACCTGAAATGCCCCGGGAATATTCTCTGAAACTGATTGAATAGAAATAGTTGATTGAAATTTATACAAAGCAGTTACAGGCAGGTGATCCGAACCGTAATACAATGCATTTGCAATGCTGTCGGGAACTGCTGTATTGGGCTGCTTATTTATGCTGTCATTATAATGATTACCGTCATTTCCAAGGGGCTTTAAAGATCCCGGAATATATTTGATCCCGCCTTCTTCTGTTACAGCTTTGGAATTTAAGATCATATCAAATCTGTCGTCAAGTCCTCCCGTAGATCCGCTGTCTCCCAGCGCTCTGACCCTTGTTGATTGTGTATGATATGGAGCATAACCTGACTGATTCCATGTACCGCTCAGAGTCAGCGGATCATAAAACTGACCTTCGCTGCCTGCGTTTATCTGCAATAACCTTTGATATGCCGGTTCGGTGGAAGTATAAATATTGAAGTCACCGAGCACAATAAAATCATTTCCGTTTGGAAGAGAATTTGTAAAATCCCTCAGAGCATTTACTTCGCTTAATCTTTGCTGCTGATCAGAAGTGCTGTTGCTGGCTTTTAAATGAACTGCAAACAGTTTTATAGTTTCACCGCTTTGATTATGCACAAGCGCAAAAAGATTGATTGTTCTTAAAGTAGTCTGAATAGCGAAATTATAAAGGAATGTGTATTCGGATGTTTTATAAAATACTGCATTGTCTGTATCAAATCCATTAAGGAAGGTTCCTGCAGAATATAAACCGGGAGTGTAATAATTCAGAACATTTACCAGCATATTATCAACTGCAACCTGTGAAATAACCTCTTCGCAGACTATTATATCCGGATCGGAATATTTCATTATTTTTCTGAAACTCTGATCTTTTACAATGCTGACATTGTAGTTCAAAAGATTGTATGTCATTATTTTGGCAGTATCCTGTGAAAACACCTGAAAAGAGACGGTTAAAAAAAGAAATGTAAAAATTAAATTTCTCATTGAAGAGCTTTTTGTCATTTTTAGATAAATTTATTTGAATACAATATAATAACTTTGGGTAAAATTTCAAACTGTATTAAAAAATTGTAAAGAGAATAAAAAAAAGAAATTATTTATATTGAATAAAAAATTTCAGCAAAAATGGATTGTGTATTTTGTCAGAGTTATAAAGATAAATCAAATGTAATTCTCAGCAATGAACTTGCTTTTGTAATAAAAGATAAATATCCTCAAAGCAAAGGTCATGTTTTAATTATTCCGATAAGACATTTTGAGAATTATTTTGAAACAGCAAAAGAAGAACAGGAAGCAATGTCAGATCTGCTTTTTAAAATGAAAGATATTTCAGATAAAAATTTTAATCCTGCTGCATATAATATAAGCATAAATGCAGGCAAGTCTGCGGGACAGATCATTATGCATGCGCATATTCATTTAATTCCACGTTATTAAATTAATTAAACCTATGGAAACAAATTCAGAAAATTCTCTTCAGATACCGACAAGCGATGAGAAACTTCTTGCTCTGCTGTCACATCTTTCAATGTTTATGGGAGGAATAATCCTGCCGCTGATAATCTGGGCTACCCAGAAAGAAAAATCTAAATTCGTAAGATTTCATTCCTTACAGGCAATTTTCTATCAGCTTTCATTAGCGGGAATAATCATTCTTTTTGTATTTATTTTTCTGATAATAATGCTAGTTTCCGGCATAGGACTCGGAGCATTAACAGACGGACAATCCGGTAGCGGAAAGGAAATGCCGACGTTCTTTATAATACTGATGGTAATTTTATACGGCGGAATATTTATACTTACAATCGGAGGAATCGGGTATTCGGTTTATGTAGCATTAAAATCATATAAAGGTGAATTGATCAGAATTCCTTTTATCGGAAATATTATTTATCAAAAAGTTTACGGACAAGCATAATTTTCAAAAGTACATGTATGAAAACAGGGAAAATTACAGGCAGCGCTCCGATTTTACTTGTATCCGACATAGTAAACTCCGCAGAATGGTATAAGGAAAAACTTGGATTCAGTTACGACAAACTGTGGGGTGAACCTCCTGTTTTTTGTATACTGGAAAGAGATGGTTTCAGATTAATGCTGTCACAAGTAAAAGATAAAAATGAAATAAAGCCGCACTGGAAGATCGTTGAGAAAATGTGGAATGTTTATTTTTGGGTGGATGATGCAGAGTCAATGTATAAAGAGTTTCAGAAGAGAGGC
>DAIPYE010000036.1:6152-10855 GCA_036782915.1 Bacteroidota bacterium
TGTAAAAGAATTCGGAATAAATGATCCTGACGGATATGATATTGCCTTCGGTGAATTTATCTGTTAATAAAATCTTAAATTTATTTATTTAAAAGGAAGGAGCAGCTTTTAAGAAACTGCTCCGGCATCAGAAATATTCAGAATGTTTTAAAGTTACTGCCTTATCCTGTAAGGGAATCCCATATAAGTTGAAGAAAATAATTCCGGTGAATTATCATACAAAGAACTTTTTGTATTTGCGCTTATAAATCCATTATGAATTCCCCTGTTATGCTGTGAATAAATTTCAATAGATTTTTCGAAAATTCTGTCATACCCAGATCCGTTTGGTATTTGCGAGGTCAGTTCAAAACTTTCCCTGTGAAATCCGAAAGAATTTCTTGCCCAGTGATAAGAGACAATATCGGTATCAGTTTGATTGCTGGTTAAATATACCTTTAATCTCATCATATCACCTCTGCTTGATTCATATAAAATATTTCCTCCAAAAAATCTCGCATTAAAAATATTTGAAGTGAAATCCGGCCCGTTCATTGTCAGTATCAGATTATTATTCCTAAAGACTTCTACTTTGTTTATTATAATATTGTTTTTCCCGGTCTGGGGAGTTTTTGTTTCGCCGTCAACTGCTGAATACTGATAAACTCTCCAGTTGAATCTGGGATTTGGTCTTCTCTGAATTCTTTTAAAAATAATTAATCTTTTTTGCTCCTGAGAATATGGCTTAACGGTCGAATCCGGAACTCCGTTTATATATCCTGTAATTAAAAAATTACCTGTAATAGTTCTTGTAACTATTACATTTTTTAAAGAATCACCTGTTGTTATAATATTTGTATTTACATTAACATTTGTGATCCTTCTTCCCCATCTTATTAATGAATCAATTGGAATGTCCGGATCTGCATCATTATTACTTACTGCTCCCCGGGAATCAAAATCACCTGTCTCGTTTGAAAATAAATTATCATCATCATCAGCATCGCTGCTGAATGCAATGTTTATGGCTGTTGAAGACAAATATTCGTCATCTGTCATAGAAGATTCAGGCTCTGTTATTTTATCATTGTTACATCCGGATAGGTACAAGGTCACGCTTAAAAAGCTGAATATTGTAAAGATAAAAATTTTAACGGATCTCATTTTAATTTCCTTTCAGTTAAGGGTTTTTTTAAATTAACAGTTTTTTGGAATGCGGAGTTTAGACATTACATCAACAATTTTAGTTTAAGATAAATTTCAAATGCAGCCTTCAGTTAGGATAAATTTGATTCATAGGATATAAATGTTTATCTGTATTATTATTTGATAATGATGTAAATTTACTAAAGTTTTTATCATTAAATTTCCTGTAAAAATTCAATTTAATATGTCTGTAAAAATTAAAAGATTTAAAACCACATTTCTGTATGCAGTATTAATATTAATTCTTACAAATACTGTTTCCTTTTCACAATCAGTTAACAAAGTAAGTGACGGAAAGTATGAATATGAAACAGTCGAGAATGATCCTCTCAAAGCCCGCATATATACACTTGAAAACGGTTTAAAAGTTTATCTGACTGTTAATAAAAGCACTCCGAGAATTCAGACCTATGTTGCTGTTGCAACAGGAAGTAAGAACGATCCGCACGATGCGCAGGGTTTGTCACATTATCTTGAACACATGGTTTTCAAGGGAACGGATAAATACGGTACAAAAGATTATGAAAAAGAAAAACCTTTACTTGATACAATAATTGCTTTATATGAAAAGAGAAGAGTTGTTACAGATCCGACAGAGCGAAAAGCAATTTATCATCTGATTGACAGTGTGTCTTATCTTGCTTCTGAATATGCTATTGCAAACGAATATGACAAAATGATCTCTTCGATCGGAGCACAGGGAACAAATGCTTATACTTCATTCGAACAGACAGTTTATGTGAATGATATTCCTTCTAATCAGATGGAGAAATGGCTGAAGATCGAATCCGAAAGATTCAGAAATCCGGTAATGAGATTGTTTCATACCGAACTGGAAGCAGTTTACGAAGAAAAAAATTCGGATGATGATAACGACAAAGTATGGGAAGCTTTTTTAGAATCATTATTTCCTACTCATACTTACGGAACACAGACAACAATCGGATCTGTAGAGCAGTTAAAAAATCCATCGATACAAAAAATCATTGATTATTATAATGAAAGATATGTCCCGAACAACATGGCAATCTGCCTTTCCGGAGATCTCGATCCTGATGAAACTATTATTTTGATAGATAAATATTTCGGTAAATTATCAAATAAGACAGTTCCTGAATTCATTCCGCCCACTGAAGCTCCGATTTTAAGCCCAGTTGTCAGAAACGTTACAGGTCCTTCACAGGAATTTGTAAGATTTGGTTACAGATTTCAGGGAGAAGGTTCAAAGGATGCTGATATTTTAACAATGCTTGATAATATTTTGAGTAATGGATCTGCAGGTTTGATTGATCTTAATCTTGATCAGGAACAAAAAGTGATCCAGCCGTATTCTGCAACTTATTTATTAAAAGATTATTCAATTTTTTACCTTGGCGGAAAGCCGCGTGAAGGTCAGACTCTTTATGAAGTAAAAGATCTTTTATTACAGCAAATAGAGCTTGTAAAAGAAGGGAAATTTCCTGACTGGCTAATTCCTTCCATTATTTCAAATTTGAAACTTAATCAGATAAGGTCACTTGAGGACAACGGTAACAGAGCCGATATATTTGTAAACTCATTTATCTCGGGAATTCCATATGAGAAATATATTTTCAATATTGACAGATTAGCGGGTATAACAAAGGAAGACGTGGTTAATTTTGCAAAAAAAAATCTGAATGAAAATTACGTGATCGTTTATAAAAATACAGGCATTGACAATTCAATTGAAAAAGTGGAAAAGCCGGAGATCAGTCCCGTAAAAGTAAACCGTGAGGATATATCAGAATTTGCTGAGACTGTAATGACAGAAACAACGGAAGATATTCAGCCTGTATTTGTTGATTTTAAAAAGGAAATAACGGAGCTGAAACTGAAAAACAATGTTCCTCTTTATTATCTTCAGAATAAAGAAAACGAACTTTACGAATTGTATTATCTTATCGAGCTCGGAACCAATCAAAATAAAAAATTAAGTCTAGCTATACAGTATCTGGATTATCTCGGAACTTCAAAGTTCACACCGGCGCAGTTCAAAGAAGAATTTTATAAGTATGCGGGTTCATACAGCTTCTCAGTTAATGAAGATCAGGTGACAGTAAGTATGACCGGACTATCAGATAATTTCGATAAATCGCTGAGACTTCTTGAAGAATTATTTTCTGATCCGAAAGGAAATGATGAGATCCTTGGAAATTTAATTAATGATATTTTAACTCAGAGAGAGAATGCCAAACTCAGCAAGAATATCATACTTAGAAGCGGTTTGCTAAATTATGCAAAATACGGAAAGGACAATCCATTCACATATAGATTATCCGAAAGTGAATTAAAAAAAGTTAAAGCATCAGAGCTGATAGATATTATTAAGGAAATAATGAATTACAAACAAAGAGTTTTATATTACGGTCCGCAGATCTCAGACGTGCTTGTTCAGACTCTTGATATTGAGCATAAGACACCGGCTGAATTTAAAACTGCAGCTTTAAAAAATGAATTTAAAGAACTTCCTGTCAATGAAAATGAAGTTTATGCTGTAAATTATGATATGCAGCAGGCGGAAATTATAATGCTTTCAAAAAGCGTTCCTTATGACAAAAATAAAATTCCTGTGATACAACTTTATAACCAGTATTTTGACGGCGGTATGCAGTCCATTGTTTTTCAGGAGTTAAGGGAATCAAAAGCACTTGCCTATTCTGCATATTCTGCATATCAGTCTCCGTTGAAAAAAGAAAGATCAAATTTTATTATCGCTTATATCGGAACTCAGGCTGACAAACTTCCGGAAGCTATGGCAAGCATGACACAAATTCTCAATAATATGCCGGAGTCAGAAAATATTTTTTCTAATGCAAAAACTTCTCTGATGAAGCAAATTCAGTCAGACAGATATACAAATTCGGCTGTATTGTTTCAATACGAAGCATTGAAAAAACTGGGAATTGACACTGATATAAGAAAAGATATTTACCAACAGATTCCCTCAATGTCTTTTAGTGACATAAAAAGTTTTCAGAATAAGTATGTAAAGGACAAGAAATATAAAACTCTTGTACTTGGTGATCTGAAAAATCTTGATATGAAGGAGCTTGAGAAATACGGGAAGGTAAAGATACTTACTTTACAGGAAATTTTCGGATACTGAGAAATTTAACCGGAATAATTAAAAATCATAACTAAGTTTCAAGAATTTATCTTTTTTTAAAACACCGAGTTTGATATTATCGCTCACATCAAAATCATAAAGCTGAGCATCGACATAAGCATCAATGAGATTTACCAGATACAGGATCAGGGAATAAACAATAAAATTATCTCTCTGATCCCTGTAAAATTCCCTTAAATACTGCAATTGAGGATCACCTGCCGGGTTCTGAACAGTCTGTGACTGAGCATAAAGATCTTTGTAATCAGTATATTGATTGTTATTGTCAATAATCCCATAAACAAAATAACCTCCAAGCCCTGCAATTATAGGCACTTTCCAGTATGAGTGATTATATATCTGTCCCGCACCCGGAAGAATGGCTGAATAC
>DAIPYE010000036.1:10865-21610 GCA_036782915.1 Bacteroidota bacterium
TTCATTTTAAAAGTAATCTTTTCAGGAGATTTTTTTTTCATTGAATCAGCAGCGAATTCTGATAATTCAGAATGTAGTTTGAAAGAATTATTAATGAATTGGGAAAATGACGGTTTCGTATCAATAAAAAAAATGAAAACGAAAATTAAAAAAGCACTAAGAATAAAATTCGAAGTGCTTTTAAATATTGCAAAATCTTTCTTTATAAAATTCACATTGTTTATTTATCTTTATTTTTCCATAGGAGCATTGTCAGGTTGTTTTTGATCTTTATCCAGCTGTTTCTGATCTTCAGTTCCTGCAGGCTGCTGAGGTGGCTGTTTCTGATCTTCAGTTCCGGTTGGCGGCTGGTTCGGATCTGACGGCGGAACATTATTCTGAGGAGGCATTTGCTGTTGTTGCTGTCCTGCATTCTTCTGAATGATAGTCTCATCCACAGTTCCGGTTTTACCGACAAGTAAATTTACCGCAATGCATCCGACCATAAGTACAGCTGCAAGTACAGTTGTTGCTTTTGACAAAAGATCTGAAGTTCTTCTGACACCGAATGCCATTGTTACGCTTGCGCCTCCAATTGGACCGGCTAAACCGTTTCCTTTTGATGACTGAAGTAATACAACAGCCATTAAAACAATGGAAACTAAAATAAGAAATAATATTAATATTGTAATCATAGTGGTGCAAATTTACATTTGTATGGCTTAAGTTTCAAGTCAGGATATAGTCTTTTTACAGAAATCTGTAATTTCTATATTTGCCAAGACATTTAAACAGACATTTAAACAGACAATTTTTCAGATCAAATAGTTGAAATAATTGCCAAAATCACAATTTTTGAAAATCATGACAATATATAGATGAATTCACAAAAGTTTTGGATCATAACCGCAGCAATCTCCGGATTTCTCGGAGTTACATTCGGAGCATTCGGTGCCCATTACCTGAAATCTCAATTATCTCCTGAAATGCTTGAAATTTTTAAAACAGGAGTGTTTTATCAGTTGATGCATTCCGTTGTAATACTGGCTGTCAGTTTTCAGGCAAATCCTGTTTATTTTAAATCTAACAGGTTTTTTCTTGGCGGAATTTTGCTTTTTTCGTTTTCTCTGTATCTTTATACTGTAACATCTTTAAAGTTTTTTGCAATGATCACACCTTTTGGAGGAGTTTTATTTTTAGCAGGCTGGATCTCAATTATTATTCTATCAATTAAGAGAAATCAACTTTCTTAAGAGACTTTCCGGAAACTAATAATTCATTGCAGTCAAAGGTTTTCTGCCAGTATAATCTTGTCTAAAACGCCGGCAATCTTGAAAGACTTAGGAAATGGAAATGTGACAGAACAGTCTAATTTACTTATGTGTTTGAGTTATTTTCAATAGCGTCAAAAACTAGTTTGAGCGAGCTTAGAAAGCAAGTAAGTAAGCAGCATTCTAACTAAAAAAATTGATAATTCAATCCAATTAAAGAATATTATTCAATTTTATATCATATTTTGAAAATTACCGGAAATTGTTTCTTTAAGGTCTGATTTTAGAAAAGTTTAAATTTTGGAAGAATTTTGATGTTTTTTAAAATCAATTTTAATAATCCTGGACGTGCCACACCTTAAGGTATGCCACATCTTAAAAATGTGGCACGAATTATTTTTTCTAATTTCAAAAAACCATTAAATTCTAAATTTATTAACACCCATACAAAAATATAGCATTTACACATATATGATTTCTGTATTTCCATTGTCAAAATAAGTTTTGAAAATTACTTTCTTTACTTTCACAATTTCAAATTGATTTAAAAACTATACTTCTAAAATGCAAATTCCCGTCTTAGATTAAAAAGGTTATAAAGGTTAAAATTATTTGACAATTTCTGTTTTATTCAATTTAAAAATGATTTGAATAAAGCCGGATAAATATGTTTGTTTAAGTAACTTAAGATGACTGCTAATAACTTTTAAAATTATTTTTTTGCCATAAATTTACACAAAATTTCTCGAATTTTAAAAAGGGTTGCTCTAAAAAATATTCAATCAAACTCGTGTTGATTCGCGCAATTAGTGGATATTCTTTTGATCTGATTTTTTAAATCGGTCAACTTAAAAAAGTAGTTCTAAAAAAATTTGTGAAATCAGTTATTTAGCATTTCAAAACGTTTTGGACGGATGTGAGATATTTTTTTTCAAATATTTCATTTTTTAGGATAGAGTTCATCTAATTTTGATAAATACCAATCTGAAAAATAAATTCCCGAATCAATAATATCTTTTTTCAAATTTCTAATATTATATTCAGAAAATTTCTCCGGTGAGGATTTAATTTTATAGATCCTGTTGTGAAATTCAAATTCAGATATAAGCATCTTTTTTCTTTTATCAGTATAATCCCTGTTATCTTTTATAAAATGATAATATGAGTCCAGTGCGGAAAATCCCGTTTCAAGCAGATTCAGTTCATAATATGTTCTGATATAAAGAATTTTAGAAGTGTTTTTGATAAGATTATTGAATGTATCAGTTTTTGAAAGATGATGAAGTGTTTTTTCAAAATTTCCGACTGTAAATTCATACTGTGCCATGGCTAAATTATACAGAGAATCACGTATAGACTCTTCAAGCTCCTTAGTCAGATTTTCAATATAATATCCGGCAAATTCAATATCTCCGGACTTCAGGGCAAAATTAATATTTTCAATGTAAACGTTTGCATACAAAGGTCCAACGCCTTCCGTATTATACTTTAGATATTCTGTTTCAATTCTAGTCAAAGAAAATTTTTCATTATAAAAACTGACATCAGATTCAAAAATTCTTACTGCGCAATAGTTCTTTAGTTTTATAAGTATATTGAATTTTTCAGCATTTTTATATTTTGAAATATTTTTCAGGATGAGATCTTTCAGTTTAAAATAATTCTCTGTATCGGAATGCTTTTTTGAAAGCAATATCGATCTGAATCTGATCTGAAGTTCATCCTTTACATGACTGCTGCTGTTTTCCAGAAATTCCAGATATTTTTCAATATCAATAATGTCAATAAATCCCGGCAAAAGTTCATTTTCAAAATTCAGATTGAAAGCTTTCTGATTCACGGTAATATCATTCATGTTTGATTCAAGAAGCTGGGCAATATGACAAAGTTCAAACTCAGATTTATCAAGTAATTTCATGGGGACATTTTCCATATTGGATCTGTAAAGATCAAAAGCAATATTTTCGGAATATATCTTTGCAAGAGAAAAATAATATGAGTCATCATATTCTGAATTTTTAAACTCACTGAGATATTTATTTAATTTCACATTAAAGTGTTTATCCAGAAATCTTTTGTTGTATTGTCTTAATAATGTCATGACATTATTTATGTCGGAAAATGAATTTGATTTTATCTCATTAACAATAAGAAACTTTTCACAAAGTCCGTAAAGCTCTGACATCAGATTTCTCAGAAAACTGTAACTAAATTCTTTTCCCTTGAATAATCCTGCAAATATTTTCTCTTCTGTTAAATTATCATCATCTAATTTTGAATAATTTTTGAGAATTGAGCTATACAGTTCGGATAACTTTACTTTTTTATTAAAATACGGAGACAATAAAAATTCCTGAAAACCTAATTTTTCATCTTCCGAAAATTTTTTTATTATATCAATTGCTTTGCTTTTGATCATAAAGCGTAGTGATTATTTATTCAATATAAACTTATAATAACATTAAAAATAGAGCATAAATTGATATTTTGGGAATTATAGTGCTAAATACCAGGTGATTTTTTGTTAAAAAATTCTTTGCCCTATCAACTAAAAAGAAGTAATTTGAAAACAGAATTTTTAAAATTAAAAATCATACTTATGAAAACTTTATTAACCTTTCTAATTCTTATTACTGTATCTTCTCTGATCTCACAGACAAAGATGATAAACGACGAAGTAATGTCATTTTCAGATCCGAACTTAAAAGAAAATTGCTCGGCTGATATTAAATTTGATCCGGCAATCCATCAGAACTCCGGTTTTGCGGAAATGAATTTGTATCCGGCATTTACCTGGCCTTTTGTAGATGATCTTGATGACGGAAACGTTCTGTCAAATTACATAGACCATCAATCAGGAAGCGGCATCTCAGATTACGAAGGAGGCGAATGGGCTTACAGCGGACACAGAGGGACAGATATCTGCGTTTATAATTTCCGTGCAATGGACAGATTTGTAAAAGTAATTGCTGCAGCTTCGGGTGTAGTAGAGCAGATTGTTTTTAATAATTACGACAGAAATACTTCCTGCACCGGAAACGCAAATTTAGTTTTGATAAGACACAATGACGGCAGTTATGCTTATTATTATCATTTTATGAAAAGATCTGTGACTGTGAGAGTTGGAGAATATGTAAATCAGGGAGATGTTCTGGGATATATCGGCAGTTCGGGCTGTTCGACTGATGCGCATCTTCATTTCGAACCGGGCAGATTTGTAGACGGTGACTGGGAACACAGAGATCCATGGAACGGAACTAATAATTCTTTGCCGAGTCTATGGCAAAGTCAGAGTTCATATCTGGGTAACAGAACTTTTAAAGCATTTGATATGGGTGTTTATACAGCTTCACTGGTCGCTAATGACATTAGTGTTTATCCGACAGCTGAAATGAAAGAAGGAATATATCAGCCAAATACAATCAGCGGTTATGAATCAAAGATCGGAGTATGGGTTTTGCTTCAGGGAAATTATACAGGCAAGCAGGTAAGATTTGAGATCAGGAAACCAAACGGATCGCTTTTTGACGATACTTATTTTTATCTGAATGATTACGAACAATATTCAAAATATGTATGGCCGCCGCTATTTAATCCGGGAATTTCAGAGACCGGTAACTGGTATGCAAGGGTTTTATATGACAATGTTGAAAAAATGAGAGTTTATTTTAATGTCCAGCTTCTCACAAGTAATCGTCCGAGATTATATCCTGCTGCAGCAAAATGTTTCAGAAGATCTTTATTCGTTCAGAAAGATACTCTGCGTGTCAGACCTGTCAGATCAAATATGCAATATGACCTAGTAGGAGCTCCTTCGAATGTTACTCTTACCAATGATTCAATTTTAAATATCGGTGCATTCACGCAGACTTTCAGAGAAACTACATTTAAAGTAATAGCAAGCATAGGAGGAAGTACAACTCTGAGAGATACAATGTTATACAAACTTATAGATACAACAAAAAATATTTTTCCGGGCAACGGGATCGCTTCGCTTGAACTTAATGCAAAGATAGAAGGATTCTGGAACGGTACTGATATGGTCGAGGATACCGTTACTGTGTTTTTAAGAAATGCTCTCTCACCATACAATATAGCTGATTTTTATAAGGTTAAATTAAATGATAATGGATATGGAATAGCAAACTTCATATATGCTAATCCAAGCAACTACTATTATATTGTATTAAAACACAGAAATTCAATTGAGACATGGAGTAAAACTTCACAACAATTTATAAACGGATTTCCAATTGATTATGATTTTACAACCTCAAAAACAAAAGCTTACGGTGATAATTTAAAATTAAAATCAGGTGAATACTGTCTGTATAGCGGAGACACGAATCAGGATGGTATAGTTGACGGTGCTGACGTCAGCAGAGTAGAAAATGAAACAGAAGGTTTCCATGCATTATACACTGCTGCAGATCTTGACGGAGATCAAAGTGTTGACGCTTCAGATATTTCCATTGTTGAAAATAATGCCACTATTCAGGCTGTGTTAATTAGACCTTAGCATTTGTTCAAACCTTTAAATAATAACCTCAAAGTCCCAAAGACTCAAAGATTAAAATTTTTTATTATCAATTTAATTCTTTATGATCCGTGGGACTGTGGGGTTTATTGAAAGTTTCTGATCTGAATATCAAAATTCTTTTTAATTTTATTCGCTCAATTTCAAAAATTCTTTCCAGTATTCATCCGGAACTTCCAGTACAGATTTACATGCTTTAACCATACAGGTCAGTGATTTTTTATACAATGTAAAATTACCAAAACTTTAAAAAACAGCTAAAAATTAATATTTATCTGAGTTTTCAAATGAATATCGTATTGATTATTATGTGATTTTTATGAAAAAATTTCTTTGTAAACAAACCTGAATAAATTGTATTTTGCAACAGTTGAAATTAAAAAAACAATTTTTTTAATGGCTTTGTATAAAAATAAAAAAATTTAATTTTTTTAAATTAAAATAATAAACTCATGAAAACTTTATTAACTTTGCTGGTCTTTCTAATTGCAACATCATTGAATTCACAATCAAAAAGAATCAATGACGAAGTATCAGTGTACTCTGATCCGGAAATAAAAGAAAATTGCTCCGGAGAAATAAAATTTAATCCGCTGATACATGAAAATTCGAACTTTGCTTCAATGAATATGTATCCGGAATTTATCTGGCCGTTTGATACAGAGCTTGATAACGGTCATTTAATTGTGAATTATGTTGATGATCAGTCGGGAGCGACTATTAAAGATTATGAAGGACTTGAATGGGCTTACAACGGTCATAATGGCACGGATATATCTTTGTATCATTTCAGGGATATGGACAGATTTGTTAAAACTATAGCTGCTGCATCAGGAGTTGTGGAAGAAATTGTATTCAACAACAATGACAGGAATATAGCCTGTTCAGGAAATAATAATTACATTTTGATAAGGCATGACGACGGCAGTTATGCTTATTATTTTCATGTGATGAAGAAATCAATTACTGTTAAAAGAGGCGAGTATGTTAATCAGGGAGATGTTATTGGTTATGTCGGCAGCGCAGGCTGTTCGACTGAAGCGCATCTTCATTTCGAGCCGGGCAGATTTGTAAATGGTACTTGGGATAACAGAGACCCATGGCAGGGAGCTTTTAATCACTCAGCAAGTCTCTGGCAGGATCAGTATAATTATGTCGGTTACACGGATTTCAAAGTCTTAACAATGGGAGTATATACAAATTCAAACGTAGGAAATATAAATGCTCCGACAGAACAGGAATTGAAGGAAGGAATTTATCAGCCAAACACTGTAAGCGGATATGAACCGGAGATAGGTATGTGGGTGCTTGCGCAGGGAACTTATACAGGTAAGCAGGTTAAATTTGAGTTCAGAAAACCTAACGGTACTCTTTTTACAAGTACCTATTTTTATGTTTATGATAATGTACAGAACGGAAGATATTACTATGCTCCTGATTTTAATCCCGGGATTTCAGAGACCGGCAACTGGTACGCCAGGGTTTTATTTGATAATGTCGAGCAGAAAAGAGTTTATTTTAATGTGCAGCTTCTTACAAGTAACCGCCCGAAATTATATCCTGTTGCAGCAAAATGTTTCAGAAGATCTTTGTTCGTTCAGAAAGATACTCTGCGAGTCAGACCTGTCAGAACAAATATGGAATATGAACTTGTTGGTGCCCCCTCAAATGTTACACTCACCAATGATTCAATTTTGAATATCGGCGCTTTCACGCAGACTTTCAGGGAATCCACATTTAAAGTAATTGCTAGCATGGGAGGCAGTACAACTCTGAGAGACACAATGTTATATAAATTAATTGACACTACAAAAAATATTTTTCCGGGCAACGGGATCGCTTCGCTTGAGCTGAATGCAAAGATAGAAGGATTCTGGAACGGGACTGATATGGTTGAGGATACCGTAACTGTATATTTAAGAAATGCGCTATCCCCTTACAATATTGCTGACTTTTATAAAGTTAAATTGGATGATAACGGATATGGTATTGCCAACTTCTTATATGCTAATCCGGGCATTTACTACTATATTGTTTTAAAACACAGAAATTCAATTGAAACATGGAGTAAGACTGCGCAGCAATTTATAAACGGATTTCCCATTGATTATGACTTTACAACTTCAAAAACAAAAGCTTACGGTGATAATCTGAAATTAAAAAACGGTGAATACTGTCTTTACAGCGGAGACACTAATCAGGATGGCATTGTTGACGGTGCTGATATCAGCAAAGTTGAGAATGATTTAGATGGTTTTATTAGTATTTATACTTCTGCAGATCTTGACGGAGATCAAAGTGTTGATGCTTCTGATATTTCCATTGTTGAAAATAATGCCACTATTCAGGCTGTGTTAATTAGACCTTAAGTTTATTTTATATTAAATGCCTCTAATATTCTTATAAAAAATTACCTCAAAGTTCCGTAGACTCAAAGTTTAAAATTTGTAATTTAATTCTTTTTGATCCGCGGGACTATGAGGTTTCTGTTTTAAACCTACAGTATTAACATTTGAATATTTAGAAATTTTTTATTCGCTCATTTTCATGAATTCTTTCCAGAATTCTTCAGGAACTTCAACCACTGATTTCCTTCCTTCCTTTACTAACGGAAAATTCAGATACTTTTTATCGGCTTTGATCTGAGCAAGCGTTACAGGTGTTTTTAATTTCCTCACAGCTTTAATATCAAAGACAGCCAGTTTTTCATTATCAGCTTTTGGATCAGAATACGGATCTGAAATTATTTCCCCGATCCCTACCATTTGTCTTTCATCACCTGTATGATAAATTATTGCAAGATCGCCTTTCCGCGCATTCCGGATGCAGATGAGAGCTGCATTATTTGCGACACCGTCCCAGACAGTTTTTTTGTCTTTCACAAGATCATCATAACTGTAATTATCCGGTTCGGTTTTTAAAAGCCAGTATTTCATGATTGTGTTAAGTTTATTTTTTTGTGATTGTTTCAATAGTCAATGGGTAATAGGCAATGGGCAATGGGCAATTGTTAACTGCTAACTGTTAACTACCAACCGTCATCTTCGCATACTTCAGAATTATCTTTTTCAGTCCGACATCATCAAAATAAATTTCAGCTCTTTTATCCAGACCTTTGCCGGTAATGGTTAGCACAGTTCCCTTTCCAAAAGTGTTATGAACGACAGAAACGCCTTTCTGAATATCAGGAAATTTATCGGCAGAAGGATCTTCATATTCATAGTTTACACTTTTTGTGTTTTTAGGTTTATTCTGCGACGGGTAATATTCATACTTTATTGACGGTCCCGAGTTTGAACTTTTAACTTCCGCCGGTTTTTTGTAATAAGCCTGTTTTAAACTTTCATATATAAAATGTTCTTTAATTATTTCTTCCGATATTTCCTTTAAAAATCGTGACTTCATCTGATAGGACTGAATACCGAATTTATATCTCTGATTTGCGTAAGAAATATAAAGTTTTTCTTTTGCCCTTGTGATCGCAACATAGAACAATCTTCTCTCTTCTTCAAGCTCCTCCTCATACATTGTCGCTCCGCTGACCGGGAACAATCCTTCCTCCAGTCCGGTGATAAATACAACAGGAAATTCCAGACCCTTAGCGGAATGAATTGTCATCATTGTAACTGCATTTTTCTGATTGTCCAGATTATCAATATCTGCTACAAGTGAAACCTGTTGCAAAAAAGTTTCCAGCGTCGGCTCGTCAACTGTATCTGAAAATTCCGCAATAGCAGAAAGCAGTTCCTGTATATTGTTTATCCTCTCTTCTGATTCAGTTGTGTTCTCTAATCTCAAAGTCCGTAAAATTCCTATTTCATCCAGCACGCCTCTCGCCAGTTCGGACAATGACATTTCCTCTTTCAGATACTGGTATTTGTAAATATAATTCAGAACTTCCACTAAATTATTTTTCGCCCTTGCGCTGAATTCGCTGTATTCATTTATTACTTTCAAAACTTCAAACATCTGTATCTGTCTGCTTTCTGAAATTGAAATTAACTTATCAATGGTAGTTTTTCCGATGCCGGGTCTGTTACTCAAAACTCTTGTCAGCGATTCATTATCCTGAGGGTTGATTATTATTTTTAAATGCGAAAGTATATCCTTGATCTCTTTTCTCTGATAAAATCTTATTCCGCCGATGATCAAATACGGAATATTATTCTGACGCAGTGCATCTTCCAGAATTCTTGACTGAGCATTTGTCCTGTAAAGCATTACAAAATCCTTGAAATTCAGTTTCTTCTTCTGCATCTCGTCAAATATATATCTGCAGATCCTGTTGGCTTCATCTTTATCGGTCATTGTTTCGATGAGATGGATCTGCTCTCCGTCTGAATTATCCGTCCAGAGTTTTTTATCCATCTGTCTCTTGTTTCTTTTTATGACATGATCTGCTAGTGTTAAAATTTTCTGAGATGAACGGTAATTCTGCTCAAGTTTAAAAATTTTACATTCCTTAAAGTCATCCTGAAAATCAAATATATTCTGTATCTCCGCGCCTCTCCATTTGTAAATTGACTGAGCATCATCACCGACTATGGATAAATTTTTAAATTTCTGGGCAAGAAGCTTTACGATTATATACTGCGCCTTATTAGTATCCTGATATTCATCTACCAAAATGAACTTAAATCTGTCCTGATATTTTTCCAGTATCTGCGGATTCCTTTTGAATAATTCGATCGGCTTTATCAGCAGATCATCGAAATCCATTGAATTATTTTTTTGCAGCGCTTTCTGATACTCATCGTAAATGATCTCAACTTTCTTATCAAAAGGTGTTTTGGAAAGTGTTGAAAATTCTTTCGGGAAAATTAATTTGTTTTTTAAATTACTGATGGAATTGTGAATGGCTTTTGGAGTGGGATTGTCGGTAGCCATATTATTGGAGATCATTAACTGCTTTATCAGTCCCGCAGAATCATCACTGTCATAGATGGTAAAATTTCTTG
>DAIPYE010000037.1:0-4971 GCA_036782915.1 Bacteroidota bacterium
ATTATCTGACTCGATGATCTGTGAAACAATCTGAAGGTCATTCATGCAAATATCAGGTCTGACAGAAGGAATTATTTTTAATTCGGAAATTTTGTTCAAATCTTTTGGAGTTACAAATTCACAATACTCCAGCACTGTTCTCGGATCTTTTGGATTTTTCTTTTTATATTCCTTCTCTATTATATTTAATGAATTGTTTACAGCTTTATCTCCGACTGCTTTCAAAAAAAACTGAAAATTTTTGTCAGCAGCTTTTGAATAAACATTTTCTATTTCTGCATCACTCACATACGGAATTTTTCTTTTCGGGTCAGCTAAGTAATCCTCTGTCATTGCAGCATCCTGCAGTTCGAATGCGCCGTCATAATCAAGCGAAACTGCTCTGATTGTCAGCTTATCCTTGTAGTTGGATTCAATTCCTTTATTTAAAAATGACTCAAAATATGAACTGTCTTCTCCGGAAATTATGGCATATACTTTTAAAGGAAATTTATTGCTGTCAATTAATTGTCTGAAAATTTCCAGACCTTCCTTTCCCAGTGTTCTGTCATGAACTTCAGTAATACCATATTTCACAATTTCCTTTGCGCCTTTTTCTATTTGCTTCGACATTTCGAATTTCAATAATCCGGGAATACTGTCTTTGACTAAATTCACGGCAGCATCGAAAAGCATTCCTGTCGGTTCGCCGTCCTCATATCTTTCAATCTCACCGTCTGGCGGCGGAACTGTATTCTTATCTATTTTTAAAGTATTGAGTACTCTTGAATTTACCCAAACTGTGTTCAGATTTGCATTTACAAGATAAACCAGATAATTCGGTGCTATTTTATCAAGGATCTTCTTATCAATTTTCAACAGCTCTGATTCAGGAATATTCAGTTCACTCCAACCGTATCCGCCAATCCACTCTCCTTCATAAGTATTTTTTGTTTTTTCAAGAACCATGTCTTCAATTTCTTTTATACTCTTTGCATAAGACAGATTTATGAAATTCAAATTCTTGGAATATTCAATTATTGAACCTTCCGAATCAATAAATCCGGGTAAAACTGTTGCTCCTTTCAGATCAAATACTTCCTCTGAATTGTATTTCTCACCGATTTCCTTACTGCTTCCGGTTTCCAGTATTTTACCGTTCTTTATTGCAAGAGCTTCAACAACTGTATTATTTTCATCCATTGTGTAAATTTTCCCGTTTGTATAAACTATATCCGGTTTCTCACCGCAGGAAAAAAATACAATTAAGGTAAATAATAGTAATGTTCTTATAGTTACATTCTTGATATTCATTCAGATTAATTATGTTTATTTAAATTTATTTAATTTAACAAAATCAATTAACTATTTAAATCCTTAATATTAACCTCATTAAAGTAAAGATATTTAGCAAATGTATTGATATAAAATAAGTATATGTTTATTTTGTGAAAAATATTACTCTATGGCCAGAAATTTTTCCATGCAAAAGTTATACTATTCCATTAGCGAAGTAAGCAGAATTGCTGAACTGGAGCAATACGTTCTACGATACTGGGAAACTGAATTTGAACAATTACGACCTGCCAAAAATCATTCCGGAAACAGAATATATACAAATAAGGACATTAAACTTATAC
The DNA here is from genome assembly GCA_036782915.1 of Bacteroidota bacterium. Taxonomy (GTDB): domain Bacteria; phylum Bacteroidota; class Ignavibacteria; order Tepidaquicellales; family Tepidaquicellaceae; genus JAEUSI01. The sequence continues at coordinate 1,620 of DAIPYE010000037.1, forward strand.
TTTATATTAAAAAACTGCTCAGAGAAGAAAAATACACAATTGAAGGCGCAAAAAAGCTGATCAAAAATTTTACTGCAAAAGAAGAAGATAATGAAGCTGAAAAGCCTAAAAATGTAGAATTAAAAGAAACTAAAGTTGTGAATCCACGTTCTCTTGAACTTAGTTTATTCAATAATGACACCACGGATATTCAGATCTCTGAACCAAAAAATGAAAACCTTGTAAATGATCTGAATGAAATCAAATCACTTTTAACATTTCTTTTAGATGGAATGAAATAACCTCATTAAAGTTAAGGCACTTATCTGATCTGTATTACATTTTTATTTAAATAATTCTCTGTCAAAATTCTCAAATATTCATTTGATTTTAAAAAACCGATTTTAAATAACTACATCATTTATTGAAAACCCCTGAGATTATAAGTAATAAAGAAGCCAGGAATATTATCCTTCGTAGTCAGTTATTAAGTTCAGATAGAAAATTTAAAAGTAAATATGATATTCATAAAATAATTGAGAAACTTAGTTATTTGCAGATCGACACAATTTCCATAGTGGAAAGATCCCATCATCACATTTTATGGTCAAGAATGAATTCATACAAAAGAGAAATGCTTGATGAACTTATTGAGAAAGATAAACTGATATTTGAATACTGGAGTCATGCGGCTGCATATCTTCCAATGTCAGATTACAAATTTTCACTTAGCCGAAAAAGAAATTTTGCCCTTAAAAATAAAACCTGGGGTTCCGCAAATAAAAGAATTATAAAATTGGTTTTAGACAGAATAAGATCAGAAGGTCCAATGATGTCAAGAAACTTTGAGGATAAAAAGGCAAGTGATTCGGGCTGGTGGAACTGGAAACCATCAAAGGATGCTCTTGATTATCTGTTTCACTCCGGGAAACTTATGATCGCAAAAAGACAGGGATTTCAAAAAGTTTATGACCTGACCGAAAGAGTTCTTCCCGCTTTTGCAGATACATCTTTACCGTCTGATAAAGAATTCTATAAATTCCTTATAGACAGATCATTAAATTCCTACGGCATTTCCAGACAAAGTGAAATAATGTATTTAAGAAAATACGATCGGAAATTGTTTGGGGAAATTTTAAAAGAAATGGAAGAAGAAAAGGATATTGTCAGAGTAAAAGTTTCAGGACTTGAAGATGAACTATTTTTTGCAACAAAGAAATCGCTTGAAATTTTAAATTCTAAATCTTCCTCAAAAAAGTTTAATATACTTTCTCCTTTTGATAATCTGATAATTCAGAGAAAGAGATTAAAGGATATTTTTAATTTTGATTATCAGCTGGAATGTTATGTTCCTCAGTTAAAAAGAAAGTTTGGTTACTTTTGCCTGCCCGTTTTGTATGGTGATAAATTTATCGGGAAAATTGATGCAAAGTCATTCAGAGATAAAAAAACATTTTTGATAATAAAACAATTTACAGAAGAGGGAGTAAAATTATCTCAGAAAATGAAATCTGATTATCTTAAAAAAATTTCACAGCTTGGAAAGTTTACTGACTGTACTGAAATTAGGGGAATGTAAATTTAAAGTTCAATTTTCATAACATTTCCGTCGAAATCCTTTATCAAAAGTTCACTATCGTTTCCATCACGATTTTCCAAAAGTAAACCTTCTTCTTTTGCTTTTTCAAAAATAGAATTTATATACTTTTCATCAGGTATTTTGATTGTGAAATTTATCAATCCTTCTGATTTAATATTTACCGGTTTCCCGTTTCTTGATTTCCAGATATTTGTTCCGATATGATGGTGATAACCTCCGGCTGAATAAAAAACTGCTCCGGGATAAAGTGAAGAAGTTACATTAAGTCCAAGTATCAGACTGTAAAATTTCTCCGATTTAAAAAGATCAGTTACATTCAAATGGATATGACCGATATCGGTTTCCGGATCTATTCCGTTCCAGATTTCAGGATCATCAAGTTCTGCAGTGATCTTACTCAGATCCAGCGGCAAAGTATCCATTATCACCTGTCCCATTTCCCATTTCCATTCTGCAGCCGGCTTGTCTGTATATAATTCAATTCCGTTGTTATCAGGATCACTGAGATAAATTGCTTCACTAACAAGATGATCAGAGAATCCCTGGAATTTAACATTATTATTAAAAAGTCTCATAAACACCCGAGCTAATTCTTTTCGGTTTTTAAATCTGAATGCAATATGAAAAAGTCCGGCAGAATTGTGCCCTCGTACTTCTGCATTCTTATCTTCGAAAAGTTTAACAAGATAAGGTAACTCACCGTCCGCCGAAAGCAGTGAAAGTTTATCTGATCTGCTGATAATTTTAAATCCAAGAAGTTCTGAATAAAATTTTAAAGATTCATTCAGATCTTTAACTCTCAGATCAACGCTTTGTATTTTTGTATTGTCCGGTATTTTCATAATTTTATATAAATGTTTCTGCAAACAAATTTATTAGTTCAAAGAAAACTGAGAAGTGACTGCTCCAATATTATTATGAAATGCAAGCTTATACATCCTGTATTCGACAAGTTCAATAATTGGAAATCTCATGAGAATTTCAGCTGCCGCATCCTCTGATTCTGCAAGCAGAGCAGTCCAGAGTTTTCCTTCTTCCACTGAAACAGCATACATAGTTATCAGCTTTTCCCGCATAAGCTTATCTACTATTTTCCTTTGTTCAGGAATAAGCGAAATGAATTCATTGTCAAACGGTAGCGGCAGATCCATTTCTACCATGTATTCATAAACTAATTTATGATTCATTCTATATTTATAATTTTTCGAAAATATCGTTTAATTTCGGTTCATATTTTTCCTGAAAGATCTCGAATACTATCTGATCAGGAATCTGATTTTTTATGTCAGATGCTTCTATTGTTTCTTTAAATGTTACATAGCAATCAAGAGCTTTTCTTGCATTTTGAATATCAACTTCATCCACTTTATAAATACAGTCAATCTCATCCGGTTTGGAACCTGTGATATGAAAATGCTTTTGCGCTGCTGCAGCTTCCTCAGTTATTGTAAAAAATACAAGTCGCTTCAGATATTCTGAGTTTTTGATAAGTTCACAATACAACCTCTTCACGACAGCATGCGTGACAAGATGGTCATGAAACCCGCTTATACCGGCAACAGAATAGGTAACAATTACATCAGGCTTAATTTTTTCAATATGCTCTTTTATGACTTTTTCAATATCGCGGGGATCCATTTCCTTCATTCCGCTGTCGGGAAGATCGAGAACCTCCATTCCGCTCAGATCCAGAGCTTTAGCAACATCAAGCATTTCTCTATTTCTCACTTCTCCCATTTCATCTATTGTATATCCGTACTTATGTCTTTGCTT
>DAIPYE010000037.1:4981-6831 GCA_036782915.1 Bacteroidota bacterium
AGGTAAACTTCATGACCTTCTCTTCTGTGCTTAGACATTGCAGGTGCAGGTCCGAATGATTCATCATCAGGATGAGGAAAAATATACAGTACTTTCATTTTTAAATCAGAGTTTTATTTTTAAAAATTGTTCTAAGGAAATCCCAGACAAAATAATAATTTTAATTGTAAATTGTTTAACTGAAATTTTTGTGTGGCATTATTTATTCAAAAATGAAGAATACATCCAGACTAATTTTTCCTGTTGCGGGATATAATCGCTCATCAAAGAGTTAGTACCTTCATCTTTAGCTTTTTCCGATAATTCCAGAATTTCTCTTTCCAATTTAATTATCTCACTGAAACCGGATATCACAGAAGCTACAGATTTATATCCGTCAGATACATCTCTTGCTTCTTTTACTTTAGATGTTTTCAGATAGTCAGTGTATGTGTGTAAAGGAGTATATCCCAGTGTTAATATCCTTTCTGCAATTTCATCAATCTTCAGCAATGCATCATTGTAAAGTTCTTCAAATTTCATATGTAGCTCGAAGAACTTATCACCTTTTATATTCCAGTGAAATCCTCTGGTATTCATGTAAAACAGTTGATAATCGGATAGCAATTCATTCAGTTTATCGGAAAGCTGCTTTGTTAATTTTTTATCTAATCCGATGTTATTTAAACTCATGTTTTTGTTTGACATAATTTTTTTAAAGTTTAATTGGATTTTAAAATAATGATTGATTAGATTTTATTATTGCGTCATTGGAACTTCGATTACAAGTAATTCACTTTTATCGAGCAGTTTTATATCTATTGAAGAAGCATCTGATATTCCGACAGCATCACGTTTGGATAAAATCTCTCCGTCAATTTCAGCGCTTCCTTCAGTGATCATAATGTATGCACCGTTACCGGGTTTTCTGATATCATACTTTACGGTTATTCCTTCATCAAAATTTCCAAGAGAGAAATATGCATCCTGATTGATCCATAATGCATCGTCTTTTTCATCCGGTGATACTACGGTTTGAAATTTATTCTTTCTTGCTTCCGGATCAAATTTTCTCTGATCGTATCTCGGTTTAATGTCTCTTACTTTCGGGAATACCCAGATCTGGAAAAGATTTACATCTTCTTTTTTGGAATTATTGAATTCCGAATGTGAAAGTCCGCTTCCCGCTGACATTATCTGAACTTCATTTTCCCTGATAACTTCTTTATTTCCTGTACTGTCCTGATGAGCCAGCTCACCTTTTAAAGGTATTGTAACAATTTCCATATTGTCGTGCGGATGTGTTCCAAATCCCATTCCTGGCGCGACTATGTCATCATTTATTACCCGGAGTAATCCGAATCTTACTTTTTCCGGGTTATGATAGTTTGCAAAACTGAATGAGTGATAACTTTGCAGCCACCCATGATCTGCGTAACCTCTTGAATCTGCTTTATGAATTATCTTATTCATTTTTGTATTTTTTTTTTTTTAATTTAATTTTGCTTTGCTGTAACATTGAATTTAATGTTAAAATCATCGCTTATCAGTTTATCACCTAGATTTTCATAGAATTTACCGGAACGGAATTTTATATCCCAGAATGTTCTGTCAATGTTAAAATCTGCAGTAGCTGTAACTGAACCGGAATTTATGTTTACTTTAGCAGGGAAAGTTATTTCTTTTGTAATACCTTTAATTGTGAGATTTCCGGTTACAGAATAATTGTTCCCTGTGCCATCAGATAAAGGAGCAAGTGATTTTATTTCAAATTTACCGATTGGAAATGATCCTGCGGAGAAAAAATCATCAGATTTTAAATGTCCTGTAAGCTTTGAATTCGTTTCAGGATCAGTTATATCAACCACTTT
>DAIPYE010000037.1:6863-21297 GCA_036782915.1 Bacteroidota bacterium
AATGGATCTAAAATCTATATCAAAATTTCCGCCTGTAAGAGTATTATTGTCAATAAATAAATCACCCTTTGTAATATCCACTGTTCCGTTATGCTGACCTGTAACTTTCTTTCCAGTCCATTCGAGTTTGCTTTCAGAAGATACTATATTGAGTTTTTTACCTTTGTTGGAAGCTGAAATCCCGTCTTTGGTTTCTGTTTTAGAAGTTTGCTCCCTTGATGTATTGGAACATCCGTAGAACATTGTAATAACAGAAAGAATAACTGCTAATAAAACGATTGCATTTTTTTTTGTTTTCATATTTTTATTTTTTTAGTTTAATAAATTAGCCTCTTAGTTTATCTAAATAATTGTTTAAATTTTTTGCTTCAATTTCAGTTAAATTTTCAAATCTTTTTTCCCATTTGTTTTCATCCAGATCGATTTTCTCAAGTAATTTCAATCCTTTATCAGTTATAACAATATCGACTCTTCTTCTGTCCTCAGGACAGGATTTTCTCAAAACAAGATTCTTTTTGACCAATCTGTCAACTATCCTTGATGCATTTGACATTTTATCAAGCATTCTTTCAATAAGTAAATTCACTGTAACCGGATTTGGAAACTGCCCTCTCAGTATTCTCAGTAAATTAAACTGCTGTGAAGTAAGTTTGTGCGGCTTAAGCAATTCAGCATTCTTTGAATGAATCCAGTTTCCGGTAAAAATTAAATTAATTGCTAATTTCTGATATTCGCTTTTAAAATTTTCTTGTTTGATTTCGTCTTCAATTTTCATTTAAATAAATTTATTTATACAAATATATGTATATACATTTAATGTTGCAACATCTTTTTTAATGCACCTGTGTTTTTATTAATCTGACTCGAAATAAGAAATCTTTTATCTGTGCTGTTATTTCTAAACTGCTTTTTGTATTTTGCAAATAAAAAAAATACTAATGAATGAAAACAATTTCTTAAAACTTCTTTGGATTACAGGACAATGGGAAGGCATACAGGGATCAGGAATTTATCATGAAGAATGGGAAAAGATAAGTGACAGCGAATTAAAGGGGAAAGCTTATATGATAAAGAAAGGTGAGATAATTAATAATGAGCTGCTGAAAATTCACGAAGAGGCTGACGGTATTTATTATACTGCTGATGTGAGTCATAACCCTTCTCCTGTATCATTTAAGCTGACTGAAATTACAGACAGCTCATTCATATTCGAAAATCCGGAACATGATTTTCCCCAGAAGATTTCTTATGTAAATGAAAATGATGTAAAATTAAAGGCTGTAGTCGAGGCAGTTGTAAATGGTAAATTAAAAAAGATTGAATTTGATCTTAGAAGAATCGTTTGATTAGATTAAAAAAATTAATATTATCTTTTTAGCTTTGGATCGAATGCATCTCTCAATCCGTCCCCAAGAAGATTCACAGAAAACACAGTTATCATTATTGCAAGTGAAGGAAAGACCGCCAGTCCCCAGTTGGTTCCGACAACAATATATTTATAACCGTCAAAAATCATTTGTCCCCAGCTTGCAGTCGGCGGCTGTACACCAAGTCCGAGAAAACTTAAACTAGCTTCGAAAATTATCGCAGCTGCAAATCCGACAGTTCCTGTAACAATTATCGGACCCATGCAATTCGGTAGAATGTGTCTCAGAATTACTCTCGTATTGCTGAATCCGACAGCTTTAGTTGCTTCGACAAATTCAGTTTCCCTCAGCGAAAAGAATTGTCCTCTGACAATTCTGGCAATATCAACCCAGCCTGTCAGACCTATAGCCACAAACGCCTGCCATAATCCTTTTCCGAGAACAACTGATAATGCAATAATTAGCAGTATTGCCGGAAAAGCAAATATTACATTTACCAGCCACATTATAAATATATCCGGTTTGCCTCTGTAATATCCGGCAATTGCGCCTAATAATATTCCCAGCGCTATTGCAATACTTTCTGAAATTAAACCTACCATAAGGCTGACACGGCTGCCGTATATCAGTCTGCTTAACACATCTCTTCCGAATCTGTCAGTACCCAGCCGATATTTCAATATTTCAGTATAGCCTGATTTTTGCTTCTCAATAATGTTTATGTCAATACTTTCTTCTTCATCATTGAAATCAGTATAATATAGTTTTCCGTTTTCTTCTTTTACAATATTTTTAACCGGAATGTATTTATTTTCCAGTTCATTTGATTCATTGACTTTTTTTACGATCACTTCACCTTCAAAGCCAATAGGTTTAGCCGCAAACTCAAGTATCTGCTGATTTGGATTGAACGGAGCAATTAATGGAGCAGTCAGCGCAACAACAATGAGAAAAACCAGCACCCATAGACCAACCATTGCAAGACGATTCCTTTTCAGTCTTTTCCATGAATAATACCAAAGGTTATGACTGTTCTCGTCAATTAAAACTTCGTCAACTACTGCTATGGTTTCTGATTCCATTTATTTATATTGATATCTTAATTTAAAACAATTAAAAAACTTGATCATGCTAATTTCACTTTCGGGTCCAGCAAAGCATAGAAAATATCCACAAAGAAATTTATTATTACAAATACAATTGCGCTGAATAAAACCGTTCCCTGAATCATCGGGAAATCTAGTTTGAAAATAGCATCAATGGCAAGTAATCCGATTCCCGGCCAGTTAAATATATATTCGATAAAAAATACTCCGCCGAGAGTTGCAGCCAGTGAAGCGCTGATGGTTGTAATGACAGGATTTAATGCGTTTCTTAATGTGTGTTTGAATATGACGGAAGATGAACTCAGCCCTTTGGCTTTTGCTGTTCTGACATAATCCTGATTCATTACATCAAGCATGGAAGACCTTGTAATTCTTGCTGTTATAGCCATTGGTCTTAAAGCAAGTGTCAGCATTGGAAGGATCAGATATTGAAAACCTTCATTAATATATCCCGAAATAGGCAGCCATTTCAATAAGTGTCCGAATACCAGAGCCATGATCAGACCAAAAGCAAACTGAGGAATTGATATTCCGAACAATGCAAAAACCATGGCGGAATTATCAAAGAAAGTATATTTCTTAACGGCGGATACAATTCCAAGAAATACACCGAGTATGGATGAAATGAATAATGCGCTGAAAGAAAGTAAGGCTGTTGCAGGCAGTTTATCGATAATTGTTTTTACAACTTCCCTGTTGGTAGAGTATGATCTTCCCAGATCACCCTGAAATGCGTTTGACATGAACCTGACATATTGAATATAAACAGGTTTGTTCAGTCCGAGTTCTTCTCTGACTGCTTCTACTGAAGCAACATCAGCTCTCTGACCGAGCATCATTCTAGCGGGATCTCCCGGTATAATATACAGAAGGCAGAATGTAACCGTTAAAACTCCGATAATTATTAATACAGAATAAAATAAATTTCTTACAATGTATGTAAACATTTATATTATTTTTAAACTTTCCAAAAAAAAATCCCGAACTCCTTGAGCGGAGACCGGGACTTTTAATCTTCAATAAAGCTTCATTTGCTTAATTTGATGTTACTCTTCTTGCTTTTAAATATGTTCTTGTATAAAACTCGTCGTCAAGTGATGCAACTGCAACTCCTGTTTTAGAACCGGAATGAGCAAAATATCCGTTACTTAAATACATCCCAACATGTGTAACTCTTCCTTTTCTCATTGTATCAAAGAAAATAAGATCGCCGAATTTTAAGTCAGCTTTTTCAACAGGCTCTCCTACACCAGACTGCTCAAGTGAAGTTCTCGGTAAAGTAACACCTAAAGACTGATACATAATTGTTTGAATAAAAGCTGAACAATCAATTCCTCTTTTTGAAGTACCACCCCATAAATACGGAGTGTTAATGTATTCAATTATCTTTGTCATTACTTCATCTGATTCTATGTTGCTTTTGAAATCAGCGCTTGAAATGAAACCTGCTAAACTGCTGGAAATTGTTTCGAGATTATCCTTGTTGATTGAGGTCTTGTTTTTTAAGGTGCTGGTGGATACCAATTCTTTGGAGTTTTTGTATCCATTAACATCTTTTGAAGAATAATTCTCATCATTGTCTTCATTGGAAATATCTTTGGAGCCGGAACATCCGACTAATACTACCGCGGCAAATATCATTGCCATCAGAAGGGGTAGTCTGGATAAGTTTAGATTTACCATAAGTAATCCTCTTTTTAATTAATTAATATGAATTTGTAAAAGAACTGAACTCTTGTTTCTGTTAATTTTTTGCTGCTAACTTTTTACTGTAAGATTTTTGATTAAAATACATAGTTTATTACTATTTATCAAGCCATAAGTGTCTGAAATTTACGCGGTGCATCGGGTCAAGCGGATAACCGTGGACATATGACTGGAGCAATCTGTAATCTTCATCATAATAAATAAACATCATCGGAGCCTGAGAAACAGCAATTTGCTCAGCCTGATAATAAAGATCATATCTTGCTTTCATATCAGTAGTTGCAATTGCTTTCTCAAAAATTTCGTCAAAAAAAGGGTTTTGATATCTTGTGCTGTTGATCGGACTTATCTGTGTAGGATCTTTTGGTACATTTTTACCGTAATATAAATTCAGAAAATTCTCAGGATCAGGATAATCTGCAATCCATCCTAGTCTGAAAAAATCCGCTCTTCCTGCGTCAATATTGTCTAAATGCTGCGCAAACTGTATAATACTCAGTTTCATGTTAATTCCGATCTCTTTCAGCATATTTTGAATTGATTCAGCGATCTGAATATTTCTGTCTCCGCCGGAATTAATCTGCAGAACTGCATCAGGGAATCCTTTTCCGTCAGGATAACCGGCTTCCTTCATTAATTCTTTTGCTTTTTCAAGATTGAAATCATATCCTTTAATTTTTTTAACGTCATAATCAGGCATCGACGGCGGTACAATTCCATATATCGCTCCCATATAACCCTGTCCGTTAAGAACAAATTTCAATATCTTTTCCCTGTCAATGGCATAATTGAATGCCTGTCTGACTTTTTCATTGTTAAATATTTTTCCTGTAGTTAAAAATCCGTAGAACTGCGATGCAAGTGATGCAACTCTCTGAAGTCTGAATTTTGAAAATTCAGGAGTAAGAGTTTTCTGAGGAGTTACAATTGCTTTAAATGATTCATTTGGTATTCGGTAACATTCGTCGATATTTCCGTTTTGAAATTCAAGTAATTGCTGTGAAACTTCCTTTATAAATTTAAATTTCGCGCCGTCAACATAAGGCAGTTGATTTCCAAATTCATCTTTAGCCCAGTAATTCGGATTCTTCTTTAAATTAAGCTCAAGATCCGGTTTCCAGTCAACAAATATAAATGGTCCCGTTCCCACAGGATTCTGGAAATAATCCTTTCCGTATTTATCTACAGCTTCCTTTGGAATAATATATGAAAATCCCAGACACATATAATAAATGAACGGACCAAACGGCTTCTTTAATTTTATAATAAAGGTTGAGTCGTCCTGAGCAATATATCCAGTCACATTATTGATCTTCGGTTCTCTGGATTCTTTTTTTGCAAGGGACATTTCCTTGAAATATTCATCAGCTCCGACCACATAATTTTTAAAATAATCAAATCCAAGCGTTCCTGTTCCCGGATCACAGATCCTGTCAAATGAATATTTTACATCCTGTGCTTTGAATAATCTCCCTTTCCCGTTCGGAAAACAGGCGTTATCCTGAAAATAAACGCCGCTTCTCAGATGAAAAGTATAGGTCAGACCGTCTTCTGATATTTCCCACTTTGTTGCCAGCTCCGGTGTAAGATGAAGACTGCTGTCAAGATCTATAAGCAGATCATATATCTGATGCGACACGTGATGAGATACAACATCATTAATTCCGACAGGATCGAGACTTCGGATATTTTCCAGTTCATTTGAAATGTAAACTCCTCCGCCTTTTATTCCGCCGTTCAGCGCGACACTTTTACTTTCCTCTTTTTTACCGCAGCCGCTATAAACTGCAATGATAAAAAGAACAATTATGCCTGATGTAAATTTTTTCATTATTTTTATAATTAAATGGAATTGATTATTTGTTTGAATTTCTGATTTAATGATTGTTCCAAAATAAAATTTATAATTCATTAAATCTATTGACTTTCTGATGTGGGAAAGGAATTTGCAGGAGATTAATGAGAAATTAAATCAGGCAATTTAAATTACATTTAATAATCTAAATTGAAATTACTTAAAGAAGTTTATTACTGATGCAATGTTATCTTCGCTAATATTTTTTTTAGAATTGAAAAATCAGATCACAAATTAATTGATTCCAATTTTTGTGATCTGAAAATGAAACTCCCCGCTTCAAGCAGCGGGGTATCTAAATTAATTATTCTAAGACTTCTGAAAAAAATCTTTTACATTTTGTCATCCCCGAAATCTTTTGTCGGGGATCCATTCATGTTTTTTTAGCTGATTAGATTCCCGCCAAGAGCTTGCGGGAATGATAACTCGGTGTTTTTCAGAAGTTGTTAATTTATTTTTCTTTCGCCGCAAGCGGCGGGGAATTAAACCCTAAGTGATTAAATGTTAACAGTATTTTGAAAATTAATTTTAATTATTTAGATACAGGCACTGGCGGCTGATAGTCCGGAACTAAATTATTTACAGGTTTCAGAGATTTTAAATATGCAAACACTGCTTTTATTTCGTCATCAGTCATTTCTTTATACATTTCCCAGGGCATCGGCGGCATGAGTGGACGGGCTGCCGGAATTCCTTTGTATTTCCCCTGTCTCAACGCAATGAGAAAATTACTTTCCTGCCAGTTGCCGATTCCTGTAGCATCCGGAGTCAGATTTGCTGCATACGAAACTCCCCACGGTCCTACCCACGCTGTTAAGGTTTGAGTAACAATAAGTCCTTTACTTTCAATTTCTTTACGGTCAACATCAGGTGCCGGCATTCCGGCTGGATGTCCTGAAAGCATTATTGAATTATCAGGTATGGGTCCCTGAGGAGTCATCTTTTTCGGTGTATGACAGTCATTGCATCCGCCTACAGTTACAAGATGCTCTCCCCACTTTACCTGGCTTTCATATCCGCCGAAGTTTTGCTTTTTGTTTTCCGAACAATTTGAAAAAATAAATAAGCATGAAACAAAAAGTAAACTCAATGAGATTAATTTAATTTTCATTTATCAGTTTTTAAGTTAATAAATTTTATTGATTGATTTAAAAATAATATTATAAGTTTATCTATTCAATCCTTTATTATTTTTTGTATGTGATTATAATTTTATTTTCAGACAATCCGGGCTGCTCTCCCATTGTAAAAGTTACATTTTGAATCATCGAATTTCCGTCAATTTCAATATCACGAGAATTGGAAATTCCCACTCCCATAATTTTAATTTTACTTCCATCCTGACTGCCGGAATATGTAATAGTTGAAGGACCTTTTCCGAAAATGTCATAATGAGTTCCGGTCATTGAACCTCCATCGCCTGGTCTGATAATTTCTTTAGCTTCATAAGTAAATCCCGGGCTGCTTGTCTTCACATTTACTTCAAGATATTGCCCGTTGAGAATATTGGTTATTGTAATTACATCTGTACTGGTATTTCCCATAAACTGATAAGGTTCAGAAACCCATGTTCCTTCCAATGCGCTGATGTAAGGTGAGCTTAACGGTTTGGCAAGCCAGTCCTGGGAAAATGATTCTGTCGAAATCATCAAAAGCATCAAAAGAAAAATTTTAATAAAAAGCTTTCTCATTTTATTTTTTGTTTAGGTTAACAAATAATCTGTTTATGTTTTAAATTAATTTAATCATAATATAACTGCAATTCGATTCTTATATTTAATCGATATTAATCCAAATACTATTGTGATAAATTATATAAAATATTTGATTAGGATCCTAATTGATAAAAATTTAAACAGGTTAACTTTGATCAGATTTAATTTCGATGAGAAATTGAAATGAGTTATTGAATAGTCAGGATGGAGTATTATTTTTTTAAAGCATTTATTTCCAGATTCAATTTCAGAGCACTGTTTCTGATATCATCCGTAAATTCTTTTTCTGTACAATCTTTTTTTGATGAATAAATTATTCCGCGGCTGGAATTTATGACGAAGCTGTTATTTGAATGAAGACTATTCATTAAGTTTTTCAGGTCGTTGGATTGCGCTCCGATTCCCGGTATTAAAAGCGGAATATCAGGATAAGTTGAAGTGAACTTTTTTATTTCTTCAGTGTGATTTGCACCGAATACAAATCCGGTTTTATTTTCTTTGTTCCATGTCAGACTTTTATCAATGACTTCTTCATACAAATATCTTTCACCGACTTTTAACTTCTGAAAATCCGAATGTCCTGTATTGGAAGTAAGCGCTAAGATATAAACAAACTTATCTTTTCTTTTAAAGAATGGTTCTACTGCATCCCTTCCCATATACGGACTTATTGTAATTGAATCAAAATTATAAAGATCGAAATATGTCTGAGCATACATTTCAGCGGATGTATCAATGTCACCTCTTTTGGCGTCGCAGATCGTTACCATATCGTCAGGAATAATGTTCATAGTTTGTCTCATTGCTATGACACCTTCTTCCATCAGACATTCGTAAAATGCGGCATTAAGCTTATAGCCCGCAGCCAGATCAATTGTACTTTCAACTATAAGTTTATTGAACACCGAAACAGGATTCTTGTATTTGAAAAATATGTCAGGAATTTTTGTCTGATCGGAATCAAGACCAATGACAAGATTTGATTTGTTTTTTGCGATTATGTTTTTGAGTTTGTCAGTATAGTTCATAAGTTTCTTAACTTAAGATTTAATTTTCTCGGATTGAACTGTATAAATATTAGCCTCGAAGGCGCAAAGGCTCAAAGGATTTTAATTTAAATTTTAAACTTTCAACTTTTAACTTTTAACTTTTTTATACTTTGAGTCTTAGAGACATCGAGGTTTGTTTTCATAAAAATTAATTTAAATATAGATCACTTCAGAAAATTTTTCCACATCATTGACTCGACAGGTCTGTTTGTTTTCTTATTATACTTCGCGCTTGCTTTTTTATTGTAAGGAGTGATAACATCACCTTCAACAAGAAAATAAATAAGCTGCCCGATCGGCATTCCCGCATAAACTTTAACAGGCTGCTTAACTGAAATTTCAAGTGTCCAGTTATTTTTAAATCCGACATCCCCTTTGCCTGCTGTTGCGTGAATATCAATTCCAAGCCTTCCGATACTTGACTTCCCTTCCAGAAAAGGAACATATTTATAGGTCTCTGTATATTCCAGAGTTACTCCCAGATATAATTTCGTCGGATGAAGTATGTGACCTTCCTTCGGGATCTTAAAATAATTTACTTTATTGTGACTCTTAGCATCGAGAACTTCATCTTTGTAAACAGCAAGCCATTCACCTAAATGAACATCATAACTGTTAGAACCCAGACATTTTCTGTCATATGGTTTTATCACAATGGTCTTGTTCTTTATTTCTTCAAGAATTTTTTTATCTGATAATATCATTAAATAATTATTTTATATTTTTTAACTCTGAATATATTTATTCTGGATCAATACTGATTTCTGTATCTGTAAGCGCTCATTCCGATTCCCATCATTACAAGAAATGACAAAAGAGATGAAATGCCGTAACTCATCAGCGGCAGAGGAATTCCTATTACGGGCATTATTCCGATTGTCATCCCGACATTAATGACAAGATGAAATAGAATTATACTTGCAAATCCGATGCAGGCAACGCTGAGAAATTTGTTTTTTGTCGCATAAGCATTATTCACAAGCTGGAAAATAATTACCATATATAAAACAAGAATTAAAACAGAACCAACAAATCCGAATTCCTCCCCGATCATGCAATAAATAAAATCAGTCCATTGTTCGGGAATAAATTTAAGCTGAGTCTGCGTACCTTCGAGAAATCCTTTTCCGAAAAGACCGCCCGAACCGATGGCAACTTTCGACTGAATAACATTATAACCCGAACCCAGCGGATCGGTGGTCGGATCAAACACTCCTTTAATTCTGTTTTGCTGATAGGGCTGAAGTTTATTGTAAAGTGAGTCCACAGAAAATCCCACTACAAAATTCATTACAAGAATTCCTGCCGTGAGAAAGATATTCCGCTTAAAGAAAAGTAAAATTATGGCGACAAGAACCAGCGCAATTATAAAATAATTTGTCCCGAAAAAAGCGCCGATCACCGCAAAGACAGGAGAAATAATTACAAATAAAACATACGGACTTAAACCTGCCCAGAATAATATCGGCAATATCATAGAAAGAAAAACCAGTGTAGTTCCCATATCCGGCTGGCGCATAATTAGAATAACAGGCAGGATCACTAACACGCAGGATTTTAAAAAAACCAGCGGTCTGTTAACATTTTTAAATCCGTCTTCTGTTGAAGAAAGGAAATTGGCAAGCGCGAGAATTGTTGCGATCTTTGCAAACTCCGACGGCTGAATCCCGAATCCTCCCATACTGAACCAGCTTTTTGAACCGGATATTTTTTTTCCGAAAAATAAAACCAGTAAAAGTAAAATAAGTGAAAGTCCGTAAAAGATATAGGATCCCTTTGCGATTATCCTTGGAGGAATGTAACTTACCACCATCATTAACAAAATTCCGAATAATGCAAAAGTAAGTTGTCTCGAAAAGTATTCAGTGCCGCTTGTATATGTTGCGCTGAAAATTGCAAGTAATCCTGCGGTGAGAATTCCCAGTGTTACAAATAAAATCGTAAGATCAATTCCTTCGAAAAAATTTTTCTTCATTATACTTTTAAATCACTTATCATTGAAAATTTAATAAAACTGTAATTAATCATTTGCACCGGAAACCATTTTAATTTCATCATCAAGCTCATATTGCGGTCCGCCGAGATATCTTACCATAATTGCTCCGGCGACAGGTGCTGCGAAGGTTGCGCCCCAACCCTGATTTTCACCGAATACACATATTGCGATCCTCGGATCATCAAAAGGAGCAAAGCCGACAAACCATGAATGATTCTTTCCGTTTGTATTTTGTGCTGTGCCGGTTTTACCGCTCAGAACAAATTCTGAATTTTTAATTGCTTTAGCTGTACCTGACCCGTTTACAACCATATACATTCCGTTTCTGACAGCATCATAATACTTTTGCGGCATGTCAATTCTTCTCTGCTCATAAGTTACATTCTCCTCTGTGTTCGTAACATTATTTTTTATTTTCGAAACAAAATGCGGCTGACAATATAATCCGCTCATAGCAATTGCTCCGGTATAGGCAACCATCTGAACAGGTGACACGCCAAGTTCACCCTGCCCGATCCCTAAACTTACAAGTAAACCCTGTGTCCATTTGTTTTCGCCATACCTTTTATCAAGATAAGCTCTTGAAGGAAGTAATCCAGATGTTTCATTTGGAATATCGATTCCGGTTTTCCCTCCGAAGCCGAACATTTTACCGTATTTATTGTAATCATCTATTCCTATCTGAAGTCCTAATTTATAATAAAATGTATTTGCCGAAACTTCAATTGCTCTTGTAACATTAATATTCCCGTATGCTCCGTGATCTTCAAAAGTTCTGTTACCGTAAGTAAAAGATCCGGGACAGTTGATTGTAGAGGTCGGTGTGATAATACCCGCATCCAAAGCAGCGAGAGACATCATCATTTTCCATGTAGAGCCGGGAGGATATTTTGTTTGAGTTACTCTGTTAAATAACGGCTTATCAGGGTCGTTCAAAAGATCCATAAAAATTTTCGGATCGGTCTTACCTGCAAAAGCGGAAATATCAAAATCTGGTTTGGAAACAAAACAAAGAATTTCACCGCTTCTCGGATCCACCGCAATTATCGCTCCCCTTTTGTCTCCCATTAATTTCTCTGCATATTCCTGAAGCTCTTTATCCATTCCGAGAATAAGATCTGAACCGTTAATGGGAGGAATATCATCTTTCCCGTCATTAAGTCCCCCGATCTCTCTGCCTTTTACATCTACTGTAATAAACTCGTATCCTTTTACTCCCCGAAGCTGATTTTCATAACTTGCTTCCAGTCCGCTTGATCCGACTACATCGCCCTGTTTGTAATAATCTCCAATTTGCTTTTCAAGTTGTTTAGGTGAAATTTCACTAGCATATCCGAATGCGTGTGCACCGCGGAAATTATTCGGATAATATCTTGTAGCTTCTATCTGATAATCAACTCCGCTTAAACGGTCTTTGTTTTCTGCAATAAAAGATACAACTTTAAAATCAACATCTCGCTTTATTTTTGCAGGATTAAATCTGTTTGTGCCTTTGATGCTTTTTAAATTTTCCAAAAGTTTCTCCGGCTCGATCTCAAGCACTGCAGAAACTTCATTCAGATTATTTTTATCAAATTGTGAAGGTGTAATGGTAACAGTATAAGAAGGTTTGTTATCAACAAGGACGATTCCGTTCCTGTCATACATGATACCTCTTGGAGGCGTGATAGTAATGGTTTTAACTGAATTTTTATTTGACTCTCTGTTAAGCTCCTCTGAAGTGAACAACTGCAGATATGCCAGCCTTGTTACAAACAGACTGAATATAATTATACAAAAAACATATATAAAATATTTTCTTTTTTCCTGATCCATAATTTAAAAGGATTTGTTTACATTAAATCTGCTTACCAATAATGAAAAAATTAACCCGAACACGCAGGTATAGACTGTAGTGGTAATTACATGTTTTAAGAATATATCAAAAAAATTCATGTTGGATCCCTGAAAATAGATCACATAAAATACTGTATATGCAACTAATGTACACACAAATATAATTCCTAATAAAGAACTTTTTTTTGATGAATTCTCTGTCAATTGTCTGTGGAAATATCCTGCAATAAATCCTGAAATGCAGTATGAAAGCGCCAGTAATCCGATGAATGAACCGCTTAAAATATCCAGAATAAAACCTGAGAGAAATCCTGATACCATCCCGGCAATATGTCCTCTCTGATAACCAAGATAAATAACCAGTAAAATAACAAAGTCCGGTGTAATGTTGTAATTTGGAATTGAAAGTATATATCCGATCACTGAAACCTGAAGAATGATCAATAGAACAAATATTCCGGCATATTTAAAATATGTTGTTAGATACAATTATATTACTGTTTTTTTAAATATGTATTTTCGAGATCCATTCTTTCCATTTCAGGCAAATGTCTTAATATGAAAACTTCCTCAAGCCCTGAAAACGAAACCAATGGTTTTATAATTATTTTTTTAAACAGGTTATCTAAATTTCCTTCTTCTACAATTGTTCCGACCGGGATTCCGGCGGGAAAATAATTGCTGTACTCCGATGTAATGATCACATCTCCCACTTTCACATCAGCGCTTTTCGGTACATTATTGATCATAAGATTTCCCGATCCGTCATAATTCAATATTCCGTCTACCCTGCTTCGCTGATCTTTCACTGTGATGCTGAGACTTCTGTTATAAAGTATTTGGGCAATTGAATAATTGCTGCTGAGGGAAACTATTCTCCCGACCAACCCTTCGTCAGTGATCACAGGCATGTTTATCTTTACACTGTCTGATTCGCCGACATTCAAAGTGATTGTGTTTCTTGCGTTTATCAAAGATTTGTTAACTATGCTGGAAATTATGACCCCGGGAATATTCTTTTCTTTTATCCCAAGCATTTTTGTGAATCTGATATTCTCAAGTTTGGCTTCCTTCAATGCGGATATTTCGTTTGAAAGCTCCAGATTCTTTTCTCTAAGAAATTCATTTTCTTTCTGTATCTCAAATACATTCGGCACTGCGGAAAATGCGCTCTGCACAGATCCCACAAATCCAACTGCAACTGCTCTTAAAAATCTTACCTGTGAATTATCGTTTGAAACTATAAGTATAAATGATATGATGATCAGAATTGAAAAAATCAAATAATCTTTAATCTGTATTAAAAATAATCCGATTGTTTTCATTAATGATCTTTATGCTTAGAATTTTTTGGTTAGAAGTAATTTTTAAAAGGTAGTTTGGAAATCAAACAACAAAATTTGAAGTGGAAAACTTTATCTTCTCAAAAGAACTTTCTTGAAGTAATCCAGATCCTCGAGAACTTTTCCTGTGCCTCTTGCAACCGCTGTCAGCGGATCTTCAGCTACATGAACAGGTACGCCGGTTTCCATTTTTATTCTTTCATCAAGTCCTTTGATAAGCGCTCCGCCGCCTGTTAAGAATATTCCTCTGTCTAATAAGTCCGATGATAATTCAGGCGCGGTTTTTTCAAGCGCAACTTTTACCGCTTCGATCATTTGTGTGACCGGTGCGTTCAGGGATTCTCTTATTTCAATAGAACTTACCTCCGTAATTTTCGGAATTCCCGCTACAAGATCTCTTCCTTTTACTTCAATTATAACTTCTTCTTTCAAAGGCATTACAGAACCAACCTGACATTTT
>DAIPYE010000038.1:0-2805 GCA_036782915.1 Bacteroidota bacterium
CGAATTCAAATTATTTAAACTAACCGGATTTTTCGCATGGCTAGCCTGGCTGCTGGTTCATTTGTTTTATCAGGTAGGTTTCAAAAATAAAGTTTCAATACTTTTAACATGGATGTGGAGTTATTTTACTTTTGGAGCGGGTGCAAGAGTAATACAGGAACCGATACATTCGGAGAAAGGAAAAAAATAAATTATGGAAAATAAAATTTCCACTAAACAAAGATTCTGTTATATTCTCAGACTTTATCCTGAATATTTTGAACTGGATGGCTGGACAGATGAAGCAGGTGAAATTGTCGGGAGGCATTTCAACTATCTGAAGAAGCTTTCAGAAGACGGAATTCTTATCCTTGCCGGGAGAACCCTTAACGAACCGATGACAGAAGAAGACTTTGGAATTGCAATACTTGAGACAGATTCTAAGGAAGAAGCTCAGAATATTATGGACAATGATCCGGCTGTTGTCGGCCGGGTAATGTATGCGAAATTTTATGATTTTTCGCTGGCGCTTATGAGGAAATAAACCGAGAAGACACACTGAAGAAGACACCCTGAAGAAGATATACTGAAGATGATACCTTAAAACTGATGATTCTTTATTTTTAAAATACAATTTTAATTTAAAACCATATTATGTCAGATGAAAATTACATGGCTCCTTTAGTAAAAATACTTCATCAGTTAAAAGAAAAAGGTTATACTGCGGATTTTCTTCTCACGAATGAAGGCATACTTTCAAAAACTACAAATGAAGTTTTCAAACCGGAAGATCTGATAATTGAAAAAGTATACAGATTTGAAGGAAATTCGAACCCTGATGATATGGCAGTTATGTATGCTATTAATGCCGGTTCAGGCACGAAAGGTGTTATTATTGATGCTTATGGAACTTATGAAAATGAAAATTTGACAGAATTTTTGAAAAATGTGAAGATAATTGAAAACAATTCACAATAAAAATTCAGTGTTCGATCCCGACCCGTATAATTCCCTCTCCGTATTTTGATTTTATTTTATCGAGCGCATTGTAAGGCAGAGCGATACTGTCTTCAAAAAGATTTAAATTCACTTCTTTCAGATCATTATGCAGATCATAAACTCCCATTCCGAACTGCCGTGCTTTGAGCTTTGAAGTTGGCTTAAAAAGTGTCTGGTATATCTTCATCGCTGTATCAAAAATTCCCCTGTCATCATTTGTATAGCTTGTGAGTCGCACTATGTCAGAGTCATATTTTAAATTCTCAAACCTGACAGAAAGATGCAGATACCCGGCGACAAGTTCCTTTGAACGGAGCTTTCTGCTGATATACTCTCCGATACGTCTGATCTCTTTCGTTACATCTTCGGTTTTGTATATCGGCTCCGACATTGTGTGATAATGATTCAGTGATTTCTCTTTTTTGGTTTTACGCACTATCTCTGAAGTGTCCTCTCCGCGCGCAAGCATTCTGAATATTACACCGTTAATTCCAAATTCCTTTCTCATCGATGACCGTGAACTTTGGGCAAGATCACCGATTGTATTCACTCCCATTGCAGCCATGCGGAGACTGTTGCGTCTGCCGATTCCCCAGAGTTTATCGGCATGCATCGAATAAATTTTTTCTTCCTTGTTCTCCTGAGTTACAACAGAAAGTCCGTCGGGTTTTCTGAGCTTCGTTGCAAGTTTAGCAAAGGTTTTATTGTATGAGATTCCCATCGAAGCAGTGAGATTTTCAATTTCACGGATCTTTCTTTTAATTTCAGATGCTACTTTGCCTGCCTCATAAAAATTTTTCGCAACAGGCGATAGGTCGGCAAAACATTCATCCACACTATACTGCTCTATACATTCTTCCGGGACAAATTCCTTCAGAGCACTGAGAAGATTAATTGTGATTGCTTCATACTTCGGACCGTAACAGGGAAGTGAGATCAGTTCCGGACAGATCTTTCTTGCTTCCATTACAGACATTCCCGTATCCACGCCTCTTGCCCGCGCTTCATAAGATGCTGTCATTACAATTCCTTTTCCGCCGCCCATTCCCCCGACTGACACAGGCTTGCCGCGCAGTTTCGGATTGTCGCGCTGCTCCACCTGCGCATAAAAAGCGTCGAAATCCATATGAACAAAGAATCTGTTTCGATGCTCTGAAATCTTGCAATTCATATCCTTTATATGCGGAAATGAATACAGCGGCATAATACGGACACGCTTAAAAAGATCGTGAAAATTGTTTCCTTCACGGGGAATAAAAAATTCTGAGCTTATAATAGTTTGCATACCATAATAATTTAAGGTAAAATACGAAATTAATAATTAAAAATTAATAATTAAAAAATTACAGTTGCGTAACACGATTTAGTTTCAGAATTGCTTGTTGTAAATGAGAATGGAAGTTACAGAAATAATAATTATTATTTCGAATAAGGAAAAAATCTATTCAAAGAGGATTATGGAAAATATTTGTAAATATCTTTTCTGTGCAGAAATCTAATCAAACTTACTTCTTTGTTAATAATTACTATTCCAATTCTATAGTCACCTATTCTTATTCGGTAATAATTGTTCTTTGCAGACAATTTTTTCAGTTTTGGAATTTCAGAAACAGAATTTACATCATTGAGATTAGAAATTATTTTTTGAAGGTTAATAAGAAGAGTTTTATCTTTTATTCTGTCAATATCTTTCAGAAAGGTTTTTTCAGCATGAATTACCATTTATAAAAATTTATTCTGATGAATTTATTTTTTTATCCATTACTTTCATTAATTCATCATAACTCACATAATCCTTTTTATCGCCTTCTTCAATAGCCTTCATAA
>DAIPYE010000038.1:2815-18394 GCA_036782915.1 Bacteroidota bacterium
GCATTCAGCAATTCATTTTCAATTAAATCAGGTCTCGATTCAAGAACTTCGGTTATTGCTTCTTTAAACAGGTTTTTCATTTCAGGGTTTGTCATTTTAAATCCTTTTATTTTTTTTTAAAATATTTATAAATATGTTTTATGTCAATGTTAATTTTATAAAATAAAAAAGCCGACGATAAATATCACCGGCTTAAAAGTAATTTAACAGCAGTTAAAGAGACTTAAAAATAAATAATAAGCTTTTATTCATTGGATATTTGCGTCGGTTTAAATATCAACCCGGTTGATTAAGATTTTGAATCTCTTCACAAACCTTTGTAGATCTCTTCTATTTCTTCTTTCCCGTATTTATTTTCAAGCTGCATGACAGTGAAATGACCTTCCGCCATTCGCTGAAAATGATTCATAAAAACCAGATTTATTGCACCGCCGGAGGCAGCGCCGATAACAGGAACTGACTTTGCAGCAGCTCCTTCTGAAACTATTATTCCAAAACGCGAAGCTACCTTTGAGATAAAATTTACAATTGCCGGCGCGCTTTCCTTTGCAAATCCCTTTTGAAGAATATATTTATTCGCTTCCGTAACTGCCTGAGCCAGAGCTCCTCTTGTAATGTAATATGCGCTGTCGGAAAAATCATCTCTTTTTGAATTTCCTCCGAGAGCGAAAACTTCAAGGCATGCAAGCTGTGTTTCAGGTTCATTTATGTCAAAGCCCTTGCTCCTTGCAATGTCAGCAATTGAACGAAGCATAATAGAAGTTGTAACAGGCAATTCAATTGCCAGCGCCGGTAATCCGAAAAATCCGCCTGCTGTACCTGTACCGGCAACAAGAATTTTATGCATCAAATTATTTGGCTTCGAATTACTGCCGGATTCCATTTTGGAAACCAGCATTTTCAAAGATTTCATTAATACTTTCTTTGCCAGAGTGCCTGCGCTTTCCTGAAATTTATCAGGCAGCAATGCGTATATCCTTTCTATTGGTTTTCCAATTATATTCGACAGCTCCATTAAGAATGCGGGATTTTCGAGTAATTTTTTTGCTTCCTTTAATTGAGCCATTTCATTATTTGTCAGTTCCATATAAATGATTGTTAATATTTATTTAATGTGAGGTCTTACTTTTAAATTAATGTAAATTTCTGAAAACTTAATGGTAAAAAAAGCAAAAATAAACTTAAATATACATTTTGCATTGTATAAAAAAGTATAGTTTCTATTTTACAGTTATTCCTAATTACAAAACTAAATGATCGATAAAGAAATTTTACTCAAAGCTTATTCAACGATGTGTACATCAAGAAGAATGTCCGATATTTATGATGAGAATCGCCAGATTTGCAAATATGTTCATTCCACTTCCTGCGGTCATGAAGCGATTCAGCTTGCAGTCGGAATGCAGTTAAAAGAATATGATTATCTCAGTCCATACTACCGTGATGAATCTATACTTCTGGGAATGGGACTTGAACCTTATGAACTCATGCTGCAACTTCTGGCAAAGAAAGATGATCCTTTTTCAGGAGGGCGATCTTATTACGGTCATCCGTCTTTGAAACGCAAAGGATTTCCGAAAATCCCTCATCAGTCCAGCGCAACAGGTATGCAGGCAATTCCGGCAACAGGTATGGCTCACGGAATTTCTTATCTTGAATCAATGAATCTTTTAAATTCAGATGAAAATCCTGTTGTAGTTTGTTCGCTTGGTGACGGATCAGTTACTGAAGGTGAAGTTTCAGAAGCATTTCAGATGGCAGTGCTTAAAATGCTTCCGATAATTTATCTTGTTCAGGATAATGAATGGGCGATCTCAGCATTCAAAACTGAAATGAGGGCAATGGATGCATATGAATTTGCAGCAGGTTTTAAGGGAATGAAAAGAATGAAAATTAACGGTTCTGATTTTCCTGTGTGCTATAATAAATTTGCTGAAGCTCTGGAATTTGTAAGGACAAAAAGAAAACCTGTTTTGATTCATGCATCTGTTCCTCTTCTTGGTCATCATACATCCGGGGTAAGAAATGAATGGTACAGAGATGATTTTACCGTTCATGAACAAAATGATCCTTTGCCGAAATTAAAAAAAGTTTTATCAGATGCCGGGGCTAAAGATTCTGAACTGGATGAAATTGAAAAAAAAGCTAAATCAATTGCAGAGGAGAGTTTTCAAAGAGCTGTTAAAGCTGAAGAACCGGAACTTAGTTCATTGCACTTACATGAATTTGCGCCGACTCCGGTGACAGAAGAACTTGGTGTTCGCGAGCCGGCGGGTAGAGAGCCAGTGATAATGGTAGATGCGGGGCTTTTTGCAGTAAATGAAATTTTGAAAAAACATCCCGAGGCAATTTTATACGGCCAGGATGTTGGAAAAAGATTAGGCGGAGTTTTCAGGGAAGCAGCTACACTTGCTCAGAAATACGGTGATAACAGAGTTTTTAATACTCCGATACAGGAAGCATATATAGTTGGATCCACTGCAGGTATGAGTGCTGTGGGTGTAAAACCAATTGTTGAAATTCAGTTCGCTGATTATGCATGGGCTGGAATTAATCAACTGGTTGTAGAGCTTTCCAAATCATGTTATCTTTCAATGGGAAAATATCCCGTCGCATCTGTTATAAGAATTCCCTGCGGCAGCTATGGTTCGGGCGGACCTTATCATTCTGATTGTATAGAATCAAGTTTACTTCCCCTGAGAGGAATTAAAATTGCTTTTCCAAGTAATGCAGCTGACATGAAAGGTCTGATGAAGTCTGCATTTTATGATCCTAATCCCGTGATAAAATTTGAACATGAAGGTTTATACTGGAGCAAGGTTCCCGGAACAGAAGCTGCAAAAAGTCCGGAACCGGATGAAGATTATATAATTCCATTTGGAAAAGGAAGGATAGTTCAGAAAGCAAATGAAGAAAAAATTAATAACGGAGAATCTCTTTCAGTCATTACATACGGAATGGGAGTTCACTGGGCATTGAATGCTTCAAAGAATTTTCCCGGTCAGATTGAAATTGTGGATCTGAGAACTTTAAATCCGCTGGATGAAGAAATGATATATGAATCAGTCAAAAAACACGGTAAGTGTATAGTAATTACAGAGGAAAAAGTTTTGAATTCATTTGCAGAAAGTTTAGCCGGACGAATTTCTAAACATTGTTTTACATATCTTGATGCTCCTGTGGAAGTAATCGGTTCGGTAAATATGCCTGCTATTCCTTTAAATACAAGACTTGAAAAAGAAATGCTTCCGAATGCGGAGAAAGTTTCGAAGGTAATGGAAAGAGTTTTAAGCTGGTGATGATCTGAAGAGAGTTTTTAAATATGAAAAGTTTACAAAACAAATTCATATCCCACACAGATCATCGGTTTAAGCGAATCATCTTCAGAAACTTTATAAACAGATTTTACTTTTTCCAGATCATCCATTTCACAGGATCCGCGGATACTCCATGTAACGAACTTATTTTCTCTGAAACTGATTAACTGATCTTTTACAGGTTCTATTGATAACTGCCAGTGTCTTCCTATCTCTTTCATTCCGATATGTTCATAAAATTTCTGTGAATCAGGATCCTGAGTATACCAGATACTTTTATTAATATTGAATTTTTCATTCATGATTTTGTGTAATTGCGCAATAAGATTCGTTCCCGTCTTTTTATTTCTGTGCTTTCTTTGAACTCCGAAATCCCAGACAAAAGCTGTATCTTTTTCCTTACACACATCCGAATTAATTTCTGCAACTAAAAAGCCTGTAATTTTACCTTCGGAACAGGCAACTAAATCTATAACCTCTTTTTCATAAACAATTTTTTTATGAATCACTGTCCACCAGGCATATGAATCTACCATTACACCTGCATGAATATCAAGCCATTTGGATTCATCTTCAGGTTTGTATTCCCTTATGATTATATTTTCGTTCATCAGATTATTTTATTCAAAAGAAATAAATCGGATATTGATCTATTTATCAGGCGGGATTTCTGTTTCTTTTAAAAGTCTTTCTATTTCTTCCTGCGAAAGATTGTTTTCTGTACCTACGTTATTTGTATCCGGTGTGACTTCTTCAGTGTTTTCTTCTTTTGGGTTCTCTTTCGGATTCTCATCTTTTGGCTGTTCTTTTGCAACTTCAGTTTTTAAAGAATCATTCCCGTCTGAAGTAACCTGAGTGGAATCACTAACTGCTGATTTTGAAGAATCAGAAACAGCGGAAGAATCTTTTACTTCCATTGACTCGACATATTCAAGCAACGGAGAGACCTTTGTTGCATACTCGGAATTCGGGAATTTATCTTTAAGTTTCTTGTAATAAAAAATAGAACTGTCCTTTTTCAGGAGATTATTTTCATAAACAAACCCTAATCCGTAATATGCTTTTGCAAGTAGTGTATCATTAGGATATTTGCTTTCAATCTCATGCAGTGCTGCAATTGCTTCTTCGTATTTCTTATCATTATATAAAGTTATGGCTTTTGTAAATGATTCTTCAATTGGATTTTGAATAACATCAGCCTTATTTGGAATGATTCCCATAATTTTCTTTGATTCAAAAGCATAAATAGAACTCGGGTAATCCGAAATTATTTTATTAAAGATTTCATCAGAAGCAGCAATATTGTCATTATTTTTATAAAAATTTCCCAAAGTATATAAAACTTTTGCCTGCTTTGCAGGATCCGGAAATTTTTTTAAAAGCAATTTTAAATAATGTTCTGCTGAATCTTTTTGAGGTAAATTATATATAAAAATTTCAGCAATTTCATAATAGGAATTAAACTTCTTATCTTCTTTTGTCACTGCTTCAATTGAATCAGCAACTGCTTTTATGGAATCGCTGTTAACAGTTTTTACTTCTTCTTTTTTTGTAAGTGTATCTGTTACAACAGGTTCTTTGGAAACATCAGTTTCTTTAATTTCTGTATTTTCTTTGTTTTTAATATTCTGATCCTGTCCTTCATAATTTTCATTGGAATTTCCTTCATCAGTCTGTACTTCGGGTATCTCCAATGAATCCGACAAAGCTTTAAAATACATATTACTGAATCCTCCCGGACGGCCTTTCCCCGAACCGTCGTCAGGTCCACCGGGACCACCCGGATTTGTATTTGGATCTGAAGGCGGTGTACCTTTGTTCTGCTCGCCGTTATTTTCAGGCGGCTGCTCTATTCCCTTTTCCAGATTGTAATTTCTGCGGTATTTTTCAACTTCAGAGTTTACAGTCGGAATAATTACTTTAACAGAGTCATCTGCACTGCCAAGTAATGAAAAATACCTTTCAAGAGTAGTTACTTTTTCTGTGCTTTCCTTATGATAATTAGAAGTAGGATTTTCTTCAACAGATTTCTTATAATTAAGCAAAGCATTATAATAATCCTTGTCAACATCTTCATCGTGTTTTGCCAGATAATAATATGCATCAGAAGAAGAAACTGAACCCGGATACCTTACTATTACATCATAATATTTTTGATCAGCTTCAAAGATCTTGTTTTGAGCATATAAATTATTTGCAATTTCAAGGTCAACAAGCTGAGTATATGCCGGAAAATCTCTGTATTTTTTTCTCAGGGTTGTGAGGATTTCATCAGCGTTACTGAAATTTTTATTATAAATTAATCCTTTAGCTGTATTTAAATTTGCAAAAAAAGTCAGATCAAAATCCGATGTATATTCCAGTACTTTTTGATATTCCTTTGCGGATTCTTCAGGCTTATAAATTGAAATAATATTAGCAAGAATATACTGACTCTCGGCTTTTCTTTCATTGTCATTCGAATAATCTATTGAAGCCTTAAAATCAGAAACAGACTGAGAAACATTTCCGCTGTTATATTCCAGTATACCAAGATCCCTAATTGTAAGTGACTTTATCTCATTATCATCTGTGCTTTTGAGAAGACTTTGAAGGATGGTCCTGCCTTCATCTTTTTTTCCAAGTCTGAATTTTGTTCTGCCAAGAAATAAAATTGCCTCGTCTGCATTTTCACTGCTGGATAATTTAGAAATAAACTCATCAAATTTCCTTTCAGCATTAAAATAATCCTGCAGGTAATAATATGATTTACCTATCAGTAATACTGCATTATCAATGTATTTACTGTTTTTGTGAAACTGAATTATTTTAGAAGCTCTTTCTATAGATTTATTAAGCTTGTCTTTTATATTTCCCGATACCGGAAGTTCTACGCCGAGAGAATCAAGCTGTCTGCTGTAAATACTTATAAGGCTGGTTTTGTATTCTGCCATTGCTTCATCATAATCTTCTTCAGCCCTGAAATGTGTATTGAAGTATGCTGTGAAATTCTCAACCCTGTTTCCGGGATACAGATATGATGTAAAATCCTGATAATTGTTATCCAGTGAAATGTCATAATTCGGCTCCGGATCATCACTTGTTGAATCCAGTACAGCTCCGTTTGACAATGTCCGGTGTGTTAAAAAGTTACAACCTGTTTGCGATTGGATTGATACAAATATAAAACAGAAAATTATTATGTATTTCAGAAAGGTCAATTTATTGTGTTTTATCTAAAATATTTTTAAAATGAAGTTTAATCAAGACAATTAGGAAATATCATGAGATGTTAATAAAAACGTTATTTTTTTCAAAAAAAATCCGGAAAATATTAGAAATTGTCGTTTTAAAGGATGTCATCTTTTGGATGTCATTATTCGGTTTAGGATGTCATCTTGGGGAGCAAAAATGAGATTAGTTTTAAAAAATCAGCGTTTCAGATTAAATTCAAATCTTGTTCCTTTGTTAAAAATACTCTCAACCTTTATCTGGGATGAATGTGCTTCAAGTATGTGTTTTACTATCGATAATCCAAGCCCGCTTCCTCCAACATCCCTTGAACGGGTTTTATCGACTCTGTAAAATCTTTCAAAAATTCTCGGAAGATCCCTGGCAGGAATTCCGATTCCTGTATCCTCCACGTAAATTATAATTTCTTTTTCTTTCACAGCTATATAAACTTTAACTGAACCCTTTTCAGGTGTGTATTTAATTGCATTATCAATGAGATTTATCATTACCTGCTGTAATCTCATTTCATCTCCGAAAACAGTTATGCCGTTAAGTTCAGACTCTTCATATTCAAGTAAAATATTTTTTTTCTGTGCAATTGACTTCATTTCATCAACTGTCTTCCTTAAAACAGCTGAAATTCCGAAATACCTTTTGCTCATTTTTACGCCGGTTTCGAATTTTGAAATACTTAGAAGATCATTTACAAGCTCTTTTAATCTTTTGGTCTGATTAAAAGCCCTGTTTAAAAAATCCATGTTTACTTTATCATCATTTATAGCGCCGTCAAGCAAGGTTTCCAGTGAAAGCTGAATTGCAAAGATAGGTGTTATTAATTCATGAGCTACATTTCCCATAAATTCATTTCTGTTGACTTTAAAAACCTTTGCTGTCTCAAGTTCATGTAATGTTCTGTTAGTGATCGAATGAATTTCATTTATCAGACTAAAAATTTCTTTGTTAAGGACAGATCCGGATTTCATCTCCTGCAGCTTTTCAATTAATTCGATAAGCTCTGAGATCTTCTGATCATAATGTTCGAAATTTTCGTAATCATCATCCCTGAGTTTGAGTTTACCGGAAAGTTTAAAGATATTCTGCAAAGGAAGGGTAATTTCTTTATTCAGAAACAAAAGTGTAATTATGAAAAACAGTAGTAAAACAGCGGATGAAATAAAAATTGTTTCATTTGATGTGTCAATTATCTTTGAAAGGAAAATAATTGTCAGGAAGAAAACGGTAAAAAACAGCAGGGAATATTTTAACTGAAGACTAATTCTTTTCATTCATAAACATTGTTGATATCATTTGTTGTTTTTAAATCTGTATCCAAGACCTTTGATCGTTTCTATGTAATCCGAATATTCTCCAAGTTTCTCACGTACTTTTGCCACATGGACATCTACTGTTCTGTCAACTACATAGACATTTTCGCCCCAGATCTGATTCAAAAGAATTTCCCTTGAATAAACTCTACCTCTGTTTGATATCAGAAAATGAAGCAGTTGAAATTCTTTTTTCGGGAAAAATACTTCGCTGTTATTTATTCTTACACTGTGACTGGTACTGTCAATTTCAAGATTTTCAAATTTAACATTTTCTTCAAGTCTGGTTGTTTTTTCCAGTTCATTATTCGAACGTCTTATCACGGATTTAATTCTTGCAAGTACTTTTCTGGGAGAAATGGGTTTGTTAATATAATCATCTGCGCCTATCTCAAACCCGAGAATTTCATCAATTTCATTTTCTTTTGCCGTTAGAAATATTACCGGGATCTTCGATGTGACAGGGTTGTATTTCAATTGTTTGCAGACTTCAAACCCGTTCAGTTCCGGCATCATAATATCAAGCAATATAAGATCAGGTATTGATTCCGCTGCCTGAATCGCTTCCCTGCCGTTTGATGCGGTCGTAACTTCAAACTCATTCTCTCTTTCTAGATTGTATTTCAGGATATCGACAATATCTTTTTCGTCATCGACCACTAATATCTTTTTTTTCATTATTGGTTTTTTCATAAAACTAAGCGGTCAATGTTAACAAATCATTAAAAAATCATTTTAAAATTATCTCTTTATTTGCTTTTGCTGATCTGTAAATTGCATCCACGATCTCCATAACTTTTAATGCATCTTCTCCTGTTGAAATAATATTGTTATTTCCTTTAAGCGCTCCCACAAAGTGCTGCAGTTCATATTCATAACTTTTCTTGTAAACATTTGCGGGAGTTACGATCTTTTTTGGAGTAATATTGTATAAATTCCCTTCCATTCTTTTGTAAATTTTGAACGGATTTATTGCAGAACTTCCTTCCTTTCCGTAAACATTGCAGTAAAACAATTCTCCTTCGCGAAGTAAACTCCAGCTAACCTCTATTGTCATGGTTGATTTATTTTTAAACCTGATCATTACAATACTCGAATCTTCAACGGATTTTGTATTGTGAAAATAATTAGTGGCTGTTACGCTGTTTACTTCCGGAAAACCGAATATCCATAAACCCAGATCCAGCATGGCAATGCCGTTATCAACAAAAACTCCGCCGCCGGATTTTTCTTTTTCAAGCACCCATCTCTGATTTGAACTCTGAGGCTTCACCCAACCGGCTTTGATATAAAATACTTCACCTATTTCTTTTGCCTTTGTAAATGTTCTCTGCATCATAATATCATTTCTAAATCTGTTATTCATTCCAACCATTACTTTCTTTTTGTACTTTTTAGCTGTATCTACAATTTCCTTAGCTTCTTTTAAATTACGTGCAATTGGCTTTTCCACTAAAATATCTTTGTCAGCTTCAAGACATTTTATTGCAATGTCTTTATGCGTGTTTGTCTGGGTTGAAATAATTACAGCCGACATTTCAGGATTTTCTTCAAGCATTTTGTCAACATCTTTATAATGCTTGCTGACATTGTATTTCGCGGCAATGTTCTTCGCTTTTGAATATTCACTGTCACATACTGCAACTATTTCCACATCTTCCATTTTCGAAAGTATAGGCAAATGAATTATCTGAGCTACTCCGCCTAAACCTACGATCCCGATCTTTGTTTTTGTCATTTTTAAAATTTAAAAAGAATTGATATTTAGTAATTTTTGTATAAAAAAATGTCAAGACACCCAAATCACATACAAAGGATACTTACCGTTGCTTTCTTCCGAACCTGGCGGAGTTGGGTAACTTTATATTGTTCGGGGCTTGACAATAATTATGCAAATATTTCAGAAATTTAAGGAATACTCTGAAGCTAAAATCTGCTTAAATCAATATAATCAAGAAGATTTAAACATTAAATACAAACCGAGCAGTCCGATAATTATATTCGCTATCCACATTCCCATAAACGGACTCAATAATGTCCTGTCAGCTAGCTTTTCACCGCCCATAAGACAAACCCAGTATAAAAGGAAAAACAATAAAGATAATCCTGCTGCAATTCCGAATCCGCCTTTTCTTACCCTGAATCCCAGAGGCGCACCGACCATTGCAAATACCACGCAGGCAAAAGGTATTGAATATTTTTTGAAAATCTCCACTTCATAGGAATCGATCTGTTTTTCCAGCAAGACAGAACTGGCAAGTGAATTATTGTATTCATTTTTTTTATTCATAAATACATTGATCAGATTTCTGAGAGAATCATATCCGGAAATCGGTTCATTTCTGTTCAAAGCTTTATTCAATAATTCCAGACTGTCATTCATAATAATAACAGGTTTGGTATAAACAGAATCAGTGAATTTAATTTTCTGCAGTCGCTGAAGATCTTTCAGCGTATTTTCCATAAACTTATTTACAGAATTTGCCTGCATTTTTTTCAAACTGTCAACTACCAGATTCATTGCGTCTGCTGATAATTCCCTTTCGCCTCTTGCAAAAACATTTTCACTGGAATTTTTAAATCCGAATCCCTCCGCATCAAATGTCAACCTGTGTTTTTCAAATTTAATTTTTCTGTAACTGTTATTTATATCTTTTAAATTAAGCTGATGTATTTCTCCGTCATTTAAATTCATTATGATCTTTTTAAAATCCGTTGAAAAACTTATATCGCCGCTCTTTGCTGTCAGTAAATTCTTATTTGCAGGATCTGAATACATATAGATATAAACTCCCTCGATATTGTTACTGTTCGGAAACGTTTTTTTTACAAGTATCTGAACGCCGTTAAGATCATTTGAAAATTTTCCTTCATCGAGTATAAAGGTAGGCTTTGTTTTCGAAATATCATAAAGAAGAATTCTCGCTTTGTGATTAGCTTCCGGAAGCACATCGTTATTGAAACGGATCATCAGATAAAACATAACAACAGAAAAAAGCATAAGTGGAAACATTAATCTTGTAAGACTGATTCCGCTGGCTTTTATTATCGTGATCTCATTTCCCGATGAAAGTGTACCAAAGGTCATAAGAGAGCAAACAAGAATCGCCATCGGAACTGCAAGCGTAAGCATCCAGGCAAGATTCAGCGAGATAAGTTGTATTATCAGCCAGATACTCAGACCTTTCCCGACAAACTGATCCAGAGACTTTATCAGAAACTGAAATAAAAAAATGAAAATTACAGTTGACAATGCAAATATAAATGGCGCTATTAATGATTTTAATATGTATCTGTCGAATATTTTCATCTGATGAAATATCGGGAAATTTTAATTTTTGAATTATAGATTTTTATTTAACTTAACGAATTTTAAAATATTATTCATTTGTAAAACCATTCCTGCTTTACTTAACCTTTACAAAATATTTATTTTAAAAGCCTCAATAATATCCCTGGCTATAAATTCTTCTGTTTTAATACTTTTTATGCAATTTATTGATCTAAAGTAAACTTAAAAAAATCTAATTTTACTTTAAGCCCTAAAAGTAAACTTAAATAATTCTAATTTTACTTTTAACCTTAAAAGTAAATTTAAGTATAGTTTAAAGTTATTTTTTAACCCGGCAGGTCTATACTCCCTGCCGGTAAATTAAAGTTATTCTTTCAAATTCAATTTTTACAGAATCAATCTAAAATATCCCTAAGCCGAATCAACATTCACATTTCACCATTCACCATTCACTTCATTTAACATTCAATCCGGCGAAATGTATGAGAGAATTTTCATAATCGAGTTCAAATCCCGTCATATCTTCTGTTTCAAATCTTCTCTCTGTTCCCGCTCCAACTCCGTTATGACTCTCAAAATTAAGTGATTCTGTCTTATCAAGAAAATCCGTTGTTTTATAAATGGCTTCAGCTTCAGTTAATTTGTTATCTTTTGGCTTCATCAAATATGCTTCGAAATATGCGCCCTTCAGCAGCTTGTTAAAATAATCTTTGTAAACATCTGTCCTGTTGAATATCTCAATATTCAGAAGTTTATTATTTATAAATATCGCAACTCCGTTCGACTCATTTTCAATTTTAAATTCGTTAATGAATTTATCAAAATCATTTTTTTTCATATCAAATATGTCGGATAAATTTGATGTTTCCGATTTACTCCCGTAACCTCTATGGTAAAGTTCTACTTCTTCCCAAACCTTTTCCTGTTTGGCATTGTGACTTTTTTCCACTTTCAGACTTTCGTTTACATCTTTTGCTTTACCTGATCTCATATATGCAGGTGCAGTGTAGTCTGTTTCGCTGAATTTATCCGAACTGTATCTCCATCTGCCATGCTCCACACAACTTACGGGAATTTTGGTTTTTGATTTTGGCGCAATGAGTACAGAAGTATTTAAAACCCTGTTCTGTTTCGCGCCTGACAAAATATCTCCGTCTGACATAAATACAAAATATTGGGAATTATTGATCACATTCAAATCATTCACACTTCCCGATTCACTTACTTCCATTACTTCAATAAACTTTCCCTGAATTGCTTTTGACAAAGAAATATATTCAAAAGAATTCTTGTTCTCCGTTTCAAACTGCACGATACTTAGCGCATCTTTACTTCGGAATTTTAAATTTACTGCGTTCATTTGATTCCTTTCGTTTAATTGTTTCAAATTAATATATTGATCACCGTAACCTTACGGAAATTTTCAGATTGATATGATCGATATGATATCTCTCTTTATATATTAATACACGGAGTTATGCGGAATTTGGTGTTTGTGAAAAAAAAAATCTGTAATTACTGTGAAGTGTTGTCGTAAATGGAGTTTAGTTTTTTAATATGATCTTCGTTTAAGAAAGTGAACTGATTGTAAATTTCAGATGACGGACCCCTACGATAAAGTACAACAGAGTTAGGTTCTTCAATTTTGCCAATACGAGAAAGTGTTAGATCTAATTTTTTACCCTGCAGAGTTTTTGCTTTTCGCTGAATTTTTCTGAAAATATCCCAGCCTTTTAGTGGTTTTAATCCGATATTGGCAGATGCTTTTGAGATGGAAATTTTATTCAGCGAATCACAGGTTTTATAAATTTCCTCTAATAAATTCAACTCATCTTTATCAAGAAGCTTTTTTAATTTATTCAAAAATGTTAATGCAAAAACATTATTCTCTTTATCTTCAATGGAATCAAAATCGGTATCAATAATATCTTCATCTTCATCGATTACAATTAAAATTAATAAATGAACATTGTCTCTTTTGAAATTAAAAATTTTATTTTTAATTATAACCTTGCATAATCCTTCAAAACTTCCCCTGTCATTATCAAAATAATCCAATGCTTTCATAATTGAATCATTTACAATCTCCTCCGCATCTTCATGTGAAATGTTGAATTGCCGGGAAAATGAAAGTAATTTGTTTCTGAATTTAATAAAATTTTTAGCTGAGATTTCAGTTAACATAAATAAACATAAATAAATAGTATTTTAAATCACCTTCATATCTTTTCCAACCTTTACAAACGCATTTATACATTTATCCAGATCTTCTTTTGAATGTCCTGCTGAAAGCTGAACTCTTATCCGTGCCAGACCTTTTGCAACGACAGGGTAGAAAAATCCGATCACATAAATTCCTTCAACTAAAAGTTTCGCCGCCATATCCTGCGCAACTTTTGCATCATAAAGCATGATAGGAACAATAGGGTGAATACCCGGCTTAATATCAAAACCGGCTTCAGTCATTTTTTCCCTGAAGTATTTTGTATTTGATTCGAGCTTATCTCTGAGTTCAGTCGTTTCGCTTAAAATATCAAAAACTTTTATGGAAGCTCCGACTATTGAAGGTGCAAGTGAATTTGAAAATAAATAAGGTCGGCTTCTTTGTCTTAACATTTCAATTATCTCTTTTCTTCCGCTTGTAAATCCGCCGATTGCACCGCCGAGAGCTTTGCCGAGTGTTCCGGTAATTATATCAACTCTTCCGATTACATCATTTACTTCAATCGAACCTCTTCCAGTTTTACCGAGAAATCCTGTACAATGACATTCATCTGTCATAACCATTGCCTGATATTTATCAGCAAGGTCGCAAATTTCTTTTAAGTTCGCTATGACACCGTCCATAGAAAAAGCACCGTCAGTGCAGATAAGGATCTGTTCAGCGCCGGCTGCTTTAGCTTCC
Organism: Bacteroidota bacterium; assembly: GCA_036782915.1. Lineage (GTDB taxonomy): Bacteria > Bacteroidota > Ignavibacteria > Tepidaquicellales > Tepidaquicellaceae > JAEUSI01. The sequence goes on from DAIPYE010000038.1 coordinate 16,868, forward strand.
TTAAGTTTTACTTCAAGATCTTCCATGTCATTATTATTGTACCGGTATCTCATTGCTTTGCAGAGACGGACTCCGTCAATGATACTTGCATGATTTAAAGCATCGGAAATTATTGCATCTTTTTCACCAAGTAACGGTTCGAATACACCGCCATTCGCATCAAAGCATGCAGCATATAATATTGTATCCTCTGTACCGAGAAATTTACTGATCTTTTCTTCCAGAGTTTTGTGAATTGTCTGAGTGCCGCAGATAAAACGAACCGATGACATTCCATAACCCCATTCGTCCAAAGCTTCATGAGCTGCTTTTATAACATCAGGATGAGAGGAAAGACCCAGATAATTATTGGCGCAAAAATTAAGAACTTCGGTATTATTAACTTTGATCTCTGCTGCCTGCGGAGTTTCGATGATCCTTTCTGTTTTATAAAGCCCCTGTTCTTTGATTGAATCTAATTCTTTTTGTAAAACTGATTTATATTGTGTGAACATAATTAGTTAAAAGTTAAAAGTTAAAAGTTAATATCAAATAAATGTAAAATAAGATTTTTTTGTGAAGGGATTAAGACAAAAAAATTCAGGCATTTGAAATTCGTATCACACCTGTCCAAAATAAAGAAGAAGCCTGCCACGAATTACACTAATGATCACGATTTTAAAAACAATACTGAATTTCTATGTCAATTCTATTTTTAATATCAATAAAAAAACCCGGTTTATTTATGAATCCGGGTTTTAAAAAATTGATGTTAGAAAGTAACTGTTAATTGATAACTGATATTTTAAAGTACACCTTCATCATATGCTACTTCACCGTGAATAGACTGATCCAGACCGGTATCTTCTTCGCTTTCGGAAACACGGACCTTTGTAAAGAGATTAATTACTTTAAGCATAACATAAGTAAAAACGAAAGCATAAAGAGCTGCTCCCAGAGTAGCAAGTACCTGTGTTATGAAAAATCCTGTTCCGCCAAATAACAACCCATCTGCTCCGGCAGGGTTAATTTCTTTTGAAGCAAAAATTCCCAGTAAAATTGTTCCGAGAACTCCTCCTACTCCATGCACACCCCAGACATCAAGAGCATCGTCCCATTCCATTTTATTTTTTAAATTCACTGCAAGATAACAAACGATACCTGATGTAATTCCGATTATCACAGCGTGAGGCAAAGAAACATATCCTGCGGCAGGAGTAATGGTAGCAAGTCCTGCTACAGCCCCTGTAAGCAAGCCTACGAACTTTGGTTTTCTGGCTCTGTTCCATTCTATAACAAGCCATGTAATAGCAGCAAAAGAAGCCGCAACATCAGTATTTAAAAAGGCAAGACCTGTCACTGCATTTACATCGAGAGCACTTCCCGCATTGAAACCATACCATCCGAACCAGAGAAGACCTGTTCCAAGAGCTATCAAAGGAATACTGTTCGGTTTATTTTCTGTATTTCTTCTTTTACCAATATAAAAAACAGAAGCAAGTGCTGCAAAGCCTGCTGTTGCATGAACTACTATTCCACCGGCAAAAT
>DAIPYE010000038.1:18404-20831 GCA_036782915.1 Bacteroidota bacterium
CCAGAACTCCCAGCTTGGCAAGTAATCCGCCTCCCCAGACCATGTGAACAAAAGGATAATACACAAATAATTGCCACAAAATTAAAAAGATAAGATACGCTTTGAAAGTAACACGATTCATAAATGCTCCCGTAATAAGTGCCGGAGTTATTATTGCAAACATCATCTGATAAGCCATGAATACAAATTCAGGTAATTTCGGATTGCCTGAATAAGCTGAATTAAGAGTTACCCCGTTCATCATAATTTTGTCTAAATTACCAATTACACTTCCGTCACCTCCGCTGAAACAAAGTGAATACCCGACAAAAAACCAAAGTATCGTCGTGATACCCATAGATACAAAACTCTGAATCATAATACCTAAAATATTTCTTTTACCGGCTAATCCGCCGTAGAAAAATGCAAGCCCGGGTGTCATCAGCATAACAAGACTTGTTGCCAATAACATAAAGCCGGTAATTCCCGGATCGAAGTTCATAAATTTATCTCCTTAGTTAAATAATTCATTAGAAAAAATTAAATTATGGAAAGGTTACACCCATATTCAGCATAGTTTCAAGACGGTAATTTCTGTTTTCATTATCCCATCTGAAAATTTTCTGTTCATCGGATGTGATCAGATCCCTTCCTTCAAGTCGGATATATGAATTTTCTGTTGGCTTAAACTGAACACCGAGGGTAATTCCCCAGATTTTTAATCCCGTATAAGTACTGTCCTAATTCAGAAAAACTCCGGATAAAATTCCATTAGGATCATCATAAATTTCGCCTCTGCAATAAACATCAATTTTTTTCGCCGCCTGATAACCTAAAGTAAACAGTCCACACCACAATGAAGCAGATTCATATACATTTGTTAAATTTGAATTTTCCTGAACACAAAAATCAATTTCCGAAACAATTCTAAACTTATTTATTTTGTAATTCAAAAATAAATTGTTGAAAAATTTAAATTTCGAAATGCTGTCTCCTTCCGGAGCATCATTACCGAAATAATTAGCATAGGTCAGGCTTGTATTATCATTGAATGTATACCCCGCAAGCATGCCGCCTGATTTTTCAGTATTATTATCCTCAAAAAGATTATAACCATTAAGCAGAAATAAACTGAGAGCTAATTTTTGAGTAGCAGCATAACTCAGTTTAAAACCTGCTTCATAATATGGTTCGTAATAAGTCGGTATTGCAATCGAACTGGTAATGTTTTCTTTCGGCAAAAGTCCTTCACAGCCAATGTGAGACCGGAAAAATCCGCCATCAAGCCTCAGTCCTTCTGTAATACGAACTCCTGCATTTGCTTCCTGAATAAAATTATAAGTGGACGACCATGAACTTTTTGGTATATCTCCATATTGCAACGTGATAACACCGCGGACTTTATCTGCAGAATATTTTGCTGTGAGCATGGCAATATTCAGTCCGATCTGCTGCGAACGCGGAGACACTGTAGGGAATTTCTGAAAATTATTTATTCCGACAGAATCCGTATAATATGCACCATATGCATCCACGTAACCTGAAAATGTAAAGGGGGAATTTTGAGCAGTATCCTGAGCAAAAACAGAAACTCTAAAAAAGATAGAAAATAAAAAAAGGAAGGAAAGAAATTTCAACATAATCATGTACTTAATTTACTTATAATCAGTGAACTAAATAAAAGTATACAATTATGATTAAGGATTCAATAATTAAATTTCAAACTTGCTTTCAAGTAATGATTTAATTAAATATTTTGCATTTGAAATTGTAAAATTAATAATGGATAAAAGAAAACATGCTTTGGAAATAGTAAAGAAACTTTCGAAAGAATACCCCGATGTAAAATGTCATCTGGATTTTAAAAATTCTTTTGAGCTTCTTGTATCAACCGTTCTTGCGGCTCAATGCACGGACGTCAGGGTTAATTTGGTAATGGTTCCGCTTTACAAATCTAAATATAAATCACCAGCCGATATTCTGAAAGACGGAGAAAATTCATTCCGGGAAAATATAAAATCCATAAATTTTTTTAATAATAAAGCTAAAGCTGTATTATCAATTTGTACGACACTGGTTGAGAAATATAATGGGAAAGTTCCGGGAACAATGGAAGAGCTGACATCACTGGCGGGAGTCGGAAGAAAATCAGCAAGTGTAATACTTGGAAATTGTTTTGGGGAGGAAGATGTAATAATTGTTGACACACATTTAAAAAGAGTTTCAACAAGACTTGGATTAATTGACAGCGATAATCCTGATAAAATAGAAATTGAATTGAAAAAATTAATCCCGCCTGACGATCAGTTTTATTTTTCAATGAGAATCGGCGAGCATGGAAGACAGATCTGTAAAGCAAAGAATCCGGATTGCAGTAGATGTTTTTTAAATGATATCTGTCCGTCTGCTTTTAAAATTTGAGAATATTATTGAGAAAGGATGCAGTAA
>DAIPYE010000039.1:0-1702 GCA_036782915.1 Bacteroidota bacterium
AAATTTACTTTAGCAAAAACATTTTCTTTGTATCGCTATAAGCGTTTGATTCTAACTTATAAAAATACACACCGCTCGATAAATTGGAACCGTCAAATAAAACTTCATAAGTTCCTGCCTGTATATTTGAATTAATCAGATTAGAAACTTCTTTTCCGGAAATGTCATAAACTTTCAGACTTGTAAAACCGGAGAAAGGAACTGCAAATTTTATTTTTGTAACGGGATTAAACGGATTCGGATAATTCTGTGACAATTCAAACTTTTGCGGAACGCCTATTATGACTTCTCCGGACAAATTGAAGTATTCATAATTACCGTTGTAGTCAATCTGCTTTAATCTGTATGAATATTTTCCCGGGTTTAAATTTTTATCAGTGAATGTATAATTGTTTGAAACTGTCGAATTTCCGTTTCCAGTCACATTACCTATTTTTGACCATTCAGCATTGACAATTGACCGCTCAATATCAAATCCGGAATTATTCAGCTCCGATGCTGTAGTCCAGTTAAGATGAACATCATTGTCATTTACAGAATATGTGAATGCTGATAATTCAACTGGCAGAAGTGTTTCATTTGCATGCAATAAAATTATTTCAGTACCTGCTATTCCTATTGTCACTGTGTCATTTAAAATAAGTGTTGAACTTATTTTTTCATTTGTCAGAGAACTTAAGAAAAATTCAGAAAACCATTCTGTTCCCCCATTGGTTGTATATCTGATCAAACCGTTATTGCCTGTGACATAACCGGAATTTGCATTTTTGAATTTAAGCTCATAAAGATCTTCATCCGTTCCTGTGGCTATAGAATCCCAGAATAAAAAATTAGTTGTTCTGTAAAGCGTCCCGTTGTCGGCAACCATGCCGAGGATTGGTCCGAAAAACCATGAGCCCATTGATCCGATTTTATTAAGATCGGCAGTTGTGTCCGGAAGACTTCTGTTTTCCCAGTTCATTCCTCCGTTTGAAGATCTGAGCAGCGTTCCGCCGTCGCCTGCAATAAAAATAATGAATGAATTCAGGGAATAAACCGAATTGAGATCTTTTGTAACTCCTGAATTTATTGTATTCCAGTTATTTCCGCCGTCAGTTGTAAGAATAATAAGACCTGAATTTCCCACTGCTACTACATTGTTAATATCAGAACCAATGAAGTCAACACTTTTCAGATCACCGGTTACGTTTGAATTTAACACAGTCCATGTCAGTCCCTGATCCAGTGACCTGATGACAGTTCCGTTATCACCTGCGCCGTAAGTAACAGCAGTATCAGATCTGCCGCTGTTTTCCAGGCAATTGATATTATTTATTGTACCGCTGTTCTGCTCAAGCCACGGATCAGAAACGGGATTCGTGCTTCTGTAAATTTTTCCGTTTGCGCCGGCAGCTAAATAGTAATTGTCAACGAATCCGGCATCACCATTATTATACTTAAATCCGAAAACCAAAATGCTAAGCGGATTATCAAATTCCGTTGGCACGAAATAACATGTACCCCGGAAACCTGTTGCAAATGCGCAAACGATAAATAATTGTATGAATAATTTTTTCAAAACTGAATCTCCTTTTTTTAATTTAATGTTTAATAAAATTTTTGAAGTTAATTTACTTTCTGATGCAAAATCAGATTTCAAATGAAAACAGTCAAAGAAACTTTTATAGAAATGTGGCAGGAGATTTTTGTGTTTTATTGGTGA
>DAIPYE010000039.1:1712-6488 GCA_036782915.1 Bacteroidota bacterium
AAATGTGTTGAAATTATTACAATTTTAAACAAACTTACATTAAAAATGTGGCAAATTATTCAATATGAAAAATTTACAGTTGACTGAAATACTCGGTTCATTTGATAAAACCGAACTAAAGGAATTCGAAAAGTTTGTACAGTCTCCGTATTTTAATAACCGGAGCGAAGTGACACGGTTTTTTAACTCAATAAAGAAATTCCATCCTGATTTTGATTCAAAAGAATTTTCTCCTGAAAATATTTTTAAAAAGGTTTATCCAGGAAAAAAATATAATGATGTTTTAATAAGAAAATTAAATTCACTCACTACAAATCTTCTGATGGATTTTATTGCAGTGAAAGGATTTAGAGAAGACATCCTTGAATATAATTCCAAGCTGGCTTACATGCTTCTTGAAAGAAAACTGCCTGGTGTTTTTGAAAAGAGGTCTAAGATTTTAGATGATCTTCTGAAAAAAAGCAAGCGTGATCTGTCTTATTATGAGTTTAAATTGAAACACACTTCTGTATTGAACGGACATTTTCTGAATACAAATGAAAAGTCAATGGCGGGCAGGTTACAAAATGAACTGAATGATCTGATCGAATATTTCCTTGTAGTTGCTGTTGTTCAGTACATTCGTTTCGGAGAATGGTCACCGGCGCTTAACATTAAATTTGATCTTAAATTTTATAAGGAAGTTACAAATTATATTTCTTCAAAAAAGGAAAATGAAGTTACACTTTCTGATCTTTATTACAACATGCTGATGCTTTTGAAAACCGGAGAAGAAAGTTATTATGTGAAACTGATGAAAGGCAGGGAGAAATTCGAAACTTATTTAAGTGAACTGGACGATTACAACATTGCAATAGTCTCAATGCAATACTGTCACAAACGTGTTGCAAAGGGCGACTCAGAATATAAACGACATCAGTTTGATATTACTAAAAAACTTATTGATAAAGATTTAATTCCTGCCGGATTTATCGAGCCGTATTTCTTTACAAACATTGTCCGGAATGCTTCAGGCATAAGTGAATTCAAATGGGCGGAAGAATTCATTGGAAAATTCAAAAGCAGGCTGAATCCGGATCATTCACAGGAAATCACTGACTATTCCTGCGCCATGCTTGAGTTATCAAAGGGAAATTTTGAATCCGCATTGAAGTTTCTTTCAAAGATCAATATGGAAAGATCGAATATGAAACTGGATATTAAAAACCTGATAATCATTATCTACTATGAACTCAATTATCAGGAAGAGCTGATTTCTTTAATTGACACATACAAACATTTTCTTCAGAGAGACAAATCAGTGACAGCGCATTCCAAAAAATTCAATTCGCTTTTTCTGAAATTTGTATCCGAGATGATAAAAATCAAAAACAGCAATAACAAAAGCGCTGCCTTTATTCTCAATAAGGAAATTGAAAATGTTTCTTACTTCCTTTTAAAAGACTGGCTGTTAAAAAAATCGTCGGAATTATTAAAGTAACTTACTTTTGTTTTCGAACTGAAAATTTTGGCGTGATCAAAAAATCCTGTTCGTCCAAAAATGAAGAAAAAAATGTCCCGGATTTTCCCGAATAAAAATCAGAAATGAATTTTATGTTTATCGTAATCAGTAAAATATGATTCCTACACTTTACACTGTATTTAATTTGTAAAATACATGTTAATGATTTAATTTTACAGAAAACCTAAATGAGAATAATCAAAATCATTGTAATGTTGATCTGTTGTCAGAATATTTCAGCAGCCGGATGGGTAAGACAGTCAATACCCGTAAACAGTAATCTGTATTCAATTAATTCACATCACGGCAATAACTCTGTCTGGGCATGCGGTGAAAACGGAGTAATTATTTTTTCTTCAGACGGAAACAACTGGGTCAGTCAAAACAGCGGCACAACTTCAGATCTTTATGCGATCGTTTTTATGGAAATTTCCGGAGGTCCGGTTTTTGCCTGCGGCGAGAATGGAACTATGCTTTATACAACTAATAACGGCACGAACTGGAACAGCATTAATATGAACACAAATTTATCGCTGAGAGATATTTCCGATTTTGGTTTTGTAGCGGTCGGCGACAGCGGCGTTATTTTTAAAAGTTCAAACAACGGAATGAACTGGACAAGAGTCATCAGTCCTGTTACAAATACTTTGAATGCGGTGTCGGGAGGATTTTCATATTATGCAGTCGGCTCAGGAGGCACAATAATCGCAGGTTTGAATCAGGGGCAGTCATGGAGCGTTCTGAATTCCGGAGTGGCAAATGACTTATACGGAGTTCCTCTTTTTGGAAATAAAGATATCGCAGTCGGTAAGAACGGTCTCATTCTCCGCAGCACAAATTTCGGAACGAACTGGTATTCCCAAAACAGCTATACCGGTAAAAGTATTAAATCGGTGGAATATTCAGTAAATAATACAAGCCGGCTGTATTGCGCCGGAGACAGCGGGCTGATACTTAAAACTACAGATTACGGAAATACCTGGGGTTCACAGATCAGCAATACTTCTGAAAATCTTAATTCGATATTTTTTTATCTCAGTGACAGTCATGGATTTGCCTGCGGTGATAACGGTACAGTTCTGCGAACTACTGACGGAGGCGGAGTTATATCCAGAGTTCAAAATGAATCTGAGACAGTAAAACTTTCAACCGCTGATTATTCTTTGTTAAATAATTATCCGAATCCGTTCAATCCGATTACGCATTTGGAATTTGGAATTTCCAAATTGGGATTTGTTTCTTTGTATGTTTATGATGTACTTGGCAATGTAGTGAAAACTTTAATTAATGAGAATAAAGCTGCCGGAAATTATGAAATTGAATTCGACGGTTCGAAACTCTCAAGTGGAATTTATTTTTATTCTCTTTTTGAGAATGGGGTATTGATCGATACAAAGCGAATGTTACTTTTAAAATAGGTAATTAAATTTTTAAGAAATAAAAAAACCCCGGCAGAAATATCCTGTCGGGGTTTGATCTTATATCTTTTTCAAAATGAACTGACTGAAAATTACATTTCTATTTTATCAGGAACATTTTCTTTGTTTCTTTGAAAGAGTTTGTTTCTAATCTGTAAAAATAAGCTCCGCTTGAGAAATTTGAAGCATCGAACAATACTTCATAAGTTCCTGCCTGAATATTTGAGTTCAGAAGATTTGAAATTTCTTTTCCGGAAATGTCATAAACTTTCAGACTTGTAAAACCTGAAGAAGGCAAAGCAAATTTTATTTTTGTAACAGGGTTGAACGGGTTCGGATAATTCTGAGACAGGCTATAGCTGTTTGGAATTTCCGAATTATAATTTACAACCGAAAGAACTGTATTGTATTTGGTCTTTGCTGCAAGAGCGTTAGCTTTCAGATCATTTAGATTATCCCCTGCAACCAACGCAAAAGTTATTGTGATCTCATCGTTTGCGGGAATAGTATAAGGACCGCTTCCAAGTACGTTAGCAACATCTCTTCCGGCACCTGTTCCACCCGCCTGCTGTCTTCCGATTCCGGAAGAAAGCGCCTGAAATTTTTCAGCATCCAGGAAATTATCATAAATTCCCCATGGATTTCCTGCGATTGTATTGTCATTATCAATTGCCCAGTAATTCGGATTACTTGAGGAAAGCAACGTCATTCCCACATAAGTTGCAGGTGTATTATCAGTTCTCCAGACATAACCAAGCTGATTAGCAGCATCCCAGTCTGCTTTATTCAGATCACCGTTTGCACCGACATCCCAGTCAGCAAAAAGACCTGCATAAAAATTTGTAATTGCAGATGTAGTGGTATTTTTTATTCTGTATTTCATGATAATATAGTCTTCGTCGGCGATTGCGTTAAATGCGTAACTTGACATACTTACTTCAATTCCGATCTTTGTTGCGCCTGCACCGTTGTCATTGAACTTTGCATTTCCGTCCTGACTTGAAAGTACTCCGGGTTGTGTGATCTGAAACGGAATAATATTTGTGAAATCTGTATTTTGTATGGATTGGTCATTTCCTCTGACTACATCTGAAACTTTTGTATTTGAAACTGCACACATTAATCCGCCTTCAAATATTAAACTTGCGCCGTTATTATATTTGAAACCTGTTCCCTGAGTGTTTGAAGAATAATTATTATATCCGAAATTACCTTTACTGTTAATTGTAGTGGTAATTTTATTCACGTTCATATCAAAATAACTTGGATTCACAACAACAGAAAAATATTCAAAATCCGAATACAATCCGTCTGTATATGTAATTTTAAAATCAACGATCGTATTAGCCGGAGCAGTTGCGCTTATTCTTACTCTGTAAGGATTTGAGTTAATGTTAACTGTTCCAAGAGTAGGGATAGCGCCTAAAGATGCGCTTCCGTTTAATATTGTTACGTTTGTATTTGTTGTGGAAATTACTGCAGATACATTTGTTGTCGCATCAAGATAATTTTTATATTCTGCTGACATGCTTATTGTGTCATTTGGCTGAGGAATATTATTATTACCGTCAGTTACAGAATAAGTAAATAATCTTACGGAAGGAGAATTTACTGTAAGCGCTCTTTGCATATTAACTCTTCCTTTACCGAGTTTACCGATATAGGAAGGATTCTGCGCATCAATATTATCACATGTAACTCTTAATTTTTCACCAACCTGTAAAGAAGTATAAGACGGGAACTGTGATTTTATAATACCGGCGACACCGGCTGCTATCGGTGAAGCCATTGATGTTCCGTCAAATGATGTATAGCTGTTATTGTAAATTGTGCTGTAAATCCCTGAACCCGGAGCGC